>CAZRFG010000126.1:0-9560 GCA_964599205.1 uncultured Victivallaceae bacterium | reverse complement strand
TGGATTCTTTTCTTGACATATCAATAAATCATGATATATTGATATTGTGATCCCGCCGCGATTGGCCCGGATTTCCGGAGGCGGGGAGGCGGAAACAGGTGATTTTTCACAAACAGGAGGTATAGTATGGATAATTGCACGGTTTGTCCATTCGTCAAGTACTGGTACGTGGTGCTGGCGGTCGCGGTGGCGCTCTGGGCGGTCTACAAATTCACCCAGGATCGCAATGCGCCGCCGCCGAAGGAAATCGCCGGGGTCGAGAATCTCGCCGCGGCGAATTTCGAGGCCGCCGTCGCCTCCGGGGTGACGCTGGTCGATTTCTGGGCGCCCTGGTGCGGGCCCTGCCGGATGCAGCTCGGCATCGTCGCGGAGACGGTTCCGGCGCTTCCTGCCGGGGTCAGGATCGTCAAAGTCAATATCGACGAGGCGCGTGAGCTCGCCGAGCGTTTCGGGGTCAACAGCGTCCCGACCTGGATTGTCTTTCGCGACGGCAAGCCGGCCGGGCGTACCGAAGGGGTGCAGAGCAAGGAAGATTTACTCAAATTGGCCGAAGCCAAGTAAAAGAGCGGATCGACAAATCATGGAAAAGCTATGATTTTACAGAAAACAGCCAGTCACGCAGTTGAAGAAAATCGGGGATACTTGAAGTATCTACGATTTTTTTCGACAAGCGAATGGCGCTTTATGTAAATCAGAGCGTTTTCGTTGATGGGTTGATCCGCTCAAAAGGGAGAGCGATTATGAAAGTGATCATCGTCGGCGGCGTGGCCGCCGGAGCGAGTGCCGCGGCGCGGCTGCGACGGCTGGATGAAAAGGCCGAAATCGTGCTGCTCGAGCGCGGACCCTACATCTCTTACGCCAATTGCGGGCTGCCCTACCACCTCGGCGGGGTGATTCCGGAACGCGACAGCCTCCTGGTGATGTCTGAAGCGGCGTTCGCCAAACGCTTCAACGTCGGCGTCCGGACCGAGGCCGAAGTGAACTCGATCGACCCCGCCGCCAAAACCGTCACCGTCCGGCGGCACGGCGAGACCAGAGTTGAAGCTTACGACAAGCTTCTTCTCGCCACCGGCTCCAGTCCGGTCAAAATGGATATCCCCGGCCTCGATCCGGCGCGGGTGATGCAATTCTGGACCATCCCCGACATGGACAAGGCCTTTGCCAAGCTCGAAGCCGGAGCAAAACGCGCGCTGGTGATCGGCGCGGGCTTCATCGGGCTCGAAGTGGCGGAGAATCTCCGGCAGCGCGGCCTCGAAGTCACGGTGGTCGAACTGGCGCCCCAGATTCTCCTCACCATCGACCCCGAAATGAGTTCCTACCTCGCCGCCGAGCTCGCCCGCGCCGGGATCGCGCTGCGGCCGGGGCACAAGGTCGTTTCGTTTGAAAACGGCGAAAGCTACACCGCCGTCCTCGATGACGGCGAAAAGATTCCGACCGACCTGGTGGTGATGGCGGTCGGGGTCAAGCCCAACAGCGAACTTGCCGCCGCCGCCGGGCTCAAGCTCGGGGTCCGCGGGCATATCGTGGTCAACGCCGAGCTTCGCACCTCGCAGCCCGACATCTACGCCGCGGGCGATGTGATCGAGGTCAACGACCTCGTCACCGGCACGCCCGCCGCGATCCCGCTGGCCGGCCCGGCCAACAAGCAGGGGCGGATCGCCGCCGACAACTTCGCCGGCGGTCACTCGACCTACGACGGCTCGCTCGGCGCGGCGGTGATCAAGGTGGGAAGCCTGACCGCCGCCAGCGTCGGCCTGACCGAGCGGCGTTTGAAGCAGCTGGGCCTCGCCTACCACAAAATTTACACCCACCCCGGCAGCAGCGCCTCGTACTACCCGGGCGGCGCGATTCTCCATATGAAGCTCCTCTTCGCCCCCGACGGCAAAATCCTCGGCGCGCAGGCGATCGGGGCCAAAGGGGCCGACAAACGGATCGACGTGATCGCCACCGCGATGCGCTGCGGCAAAACCGCGCCGGAACTGGCCGCCCTCGAGCTCGCCTACGCGCCGCCCTACAATTCGGCCAAAGACCCGGTCAACTTCCTCGGCATGGCGGCGGAAAATGTGCTCAAGTGTCTCTCCGAGGTGGTCTACCCCGACACTCTCCCCGAAGACGCGCTGCGGCTCGACGTCCGCGAGCCCGAGGAGTTCGCGGCGGGCACGGTCCCGGGCGCGGTCAACATCCCGCTGGGCCTGCTCCGCGGACGGCTCGGCGAGCTTGACCGGAACCGCAAGATCGTCACCTTCTGCCGGGTCGGCATGCGGGGGTATCTTGCCGAACGGATTCTGAAACAGCACGGCTTCGACGCCGCCAACCTCTCGGGGGGCTACCTCACCTGGCAGGCCTTTCACCCCGCGCCGCTCGAAACCAAGTGCACGCCAAGCTCCGCTCCGGCGGCCACCCCGGCAGCGAACTGCCGGGTGCTCGACGCCCGGGCGCTCGCCTGTCCCGGTCCGGTGGTCCGGCTCAAAAAAGAGATCGACGCGATGAAGCCCGGCGAAGACTTGAAAATCCTCGCGGCGGCGAGCTTCGCGCCGGACCTCTCCGGCTGGCTCGGCTCCTGCGGTCACGAATTGCTTGGCATGGAAATGAAAGGGGATGAAATGGAAGCGGTAATCCGGAAAAAAGCCGACGGCGCGGCGAACTCCTGCTGCGGGGTCGAAACCGCCAAAAACAACGACGCGGCGATGATTCTTTTCAGCAACGACCTCGACAAGGCGATGGCGGCTTTGATCGTCGCCTGCGGCATGGCGGCGGCGGGGAGCAAGGTGACGCTGTTCTTCACTTTCTGGGGCCTCAGCGTGCTGCGCAAAAATCCCGCTCCGGCGGTAAAGAAATCGCTGATCAGCCGGATGTTCGGAATGATGCTCCCCAAGGGCCCGAAACAGCTCGCGCTCTCCAAAATGAACATGGGCGGCATGGGTACGATGATGATGAAGCAGGTGATGGCGCGCGAAAACGTGCCCACCCTCGACGAGCTGCTGAAACAGGCCCGCGAACTCGGCGTCCGCTTCATCGCCTGCGAAATGGCGATGGACGTGATGGGCCTCCAGCGCGAAGAGATGATCGAAATCGACGATGTCGTCGGCGTCGCCAGCTTCGCGGCGCTGGCGCAGAAGGCCGGCACCACCCTCTTCATCTGAGTTCCCGGCGGCAAAAAGGAATGACAACATGATCATGCGAATCGTCCGATTCTTTCTCGACGGACCCTTTTCGGCGATGCTGATCGCGGCGGCGATGCTCCTCGGGGCGGCGGCGCTGTGGCTCACCCCGCGCGAAGAGGATCCGCAGATCATCGTTCCGATGGCCGACGTCGAGGTGGCCTACCCCGGCCACTCGCCGGCGGAGGTCGCCGAACTGGTGACCCGGCCCCTCGAGCGCTTGCTGTGGCAGCTCGACGGGGTCGAGCACGTCTATTCGTCAAGCATGCGCGACGGTTCGATGGTGACGGTGCGCTTCCAGGTCGGCACCGACCGCGACCGGGCGATGGTCAAGCTCCGCGACAAAATCGACGAGAATTTGAACCTGATCCCGGAAGGGGTGACCGCCTGGCGGGTGGTGCCGGTCAGCATCAACGACGTGCCGGTCGTCACGCTGGCCTTGTCCGGCTCCGCCTACACTCCGGCCGAGCTGCGGCGCTTCGCCGAGGAGCTGGTCGCCCGGCTCGACTCGATCGCCGACATTTCGCGCGCCGAAATCATCGGCGGCTATCCCCGGACGATCAAGGTCGAACCGGTGATCGAGAACCTCGCCGCGCGCGGACTTTCCTTCGCCGACCTCTACCAGGCGATCCGCCGGGCCAATGCGGCAAGCCAGGTCGGCAAGGCCATCCTCGACGGCCGCGAAACCGTGCTGGTCACCGATTCCGGCCTCGACCACGCCGGGGCGGTCGGCGACATCGTGATCTCCGGCCGCGACCATCGCATCGTCCGGGTCTCCGACGTCGCCCAGGTCAGCGACAGCACCCCGACCGCGGAGTCCTATGTAAGTTTCAACGGCAAACCCGCGGTGACCGTCGCCTTCAGCAAAAAGGCGGGGGTCAACGCGGTGACTTTGTCGCGCGAAATCATCCGCGCCGCCGAAGCCGCCCAAAAGGCGGTGATCCCCGCCGACGTCACGCTGACCGTGACCCGCGACCAGGGCCGCTCCGCCAATCTCCGGGTCGACGACCTGGTGACCGGCATGGGCTTCGCGATCATCACCGTGGCCTTGCTGATCGCGCTCACCATGGGTTGGCGCGAGAGTCTGGTGGTCGGGGTCTCGGTGCCGGTGAGTTTCGCCCTCGCGCTCTTTACCAACTACGCGTTCGGCTATTCGCTCAACCGGGTGACCTTGTTCGCCTTGATCCTCAGCCTCGGGCTGGTGGTGGACGATCCGATCACCAACGTCGACAACATCCAGCGTCATATCCGGCTCGGCAAAAAGTCGCCCTTTGAAGCCACCCTCGACGGGGTCAAGGAGGTGCTGCCGCCGGTGATCCTCTCAACCGTCGCAGTGATCGTCTCCTTTGCCCCGATGTTCTTCATCACCGGGATGATGGGGCCCTATATGGCCCCGATGGCGATCAATGTGCCGCTGACGGTGACCTTTTCAACCGTCTGCGCACTGACTTTCGTGCCCTACATGGCATATCGGTTGCTCCGCAAACGGGCCGGGGAACTGGGGCCGGAGACCACCGGCGCGCCGCAATGGGTGAGCCGGATTTACAGTGCCTTGATCACGCCTTTTTTCCGCCGCCGCAACGCGATTGCGCTCCTGGTCGCGGTCGGGGTGCTGGTGGTGCTCTCGGCGGGCTTGATGTTCTTCAAGGTACCGCTCAAAATGCTTCCCTACGACAATCGCGACGAGCTCCAGTTCGTGGTCAAAATGCCGCCCGGGAGCACGGTTGAGAACACGTCCAGACTGGTCGCCGAGCTGGAGAAATTCCTGGCCGCCCAGAATGAGGTGGTGAACTTTCAGAGTTACACCGGCGTCGCCTCGCCGATCGACTTCAACGGTCTCGTCCGCCACTACCGGCTCCGCAGTCAGGGCCACCAGGCCGATATTCGGATCAACCTCCTGCCCAAAGCCGGACGCGCAATGTCTTCCCACGACATTGCCCTCCGCTTCCGGCCCGAAGTCGAAAAAATCGCCGCCGCGCATGGCGGCAGCGTCAATCTGGTCGAAGTCCCGCCGGGGCCGCCGGTGCTCGCGACGGTGACCGCCGAAGTCTACGGCACGCCGGAGATGAGCTACGCCGACTTGCTCGCCGGGGCGGAGGCACTCAAGGCGCGGCTGCGCGAAACCGATTCGCGTCACCTCGCCGAAATCGAAAATCTCCAGGAGCCGACCCCGGAGCGGCTGGTCTTCCGGATCGATCCCGAAAAGGCCGCCGCCAACGGCATCACTTCGCAGGAGGTCACCAACTGTCTCGCCACCGCGCTGGGCGGGATTTCGGCGGGCAATCTCCGGGTGCCGGGCGAGCGTTATCCGCTGGCGATCCGACTCCGGCTGCCTTACCGCGACCGCAACGACCTCGAGCGGCTCAAGGCGCTCACCGTCCGCGGCGCCACCGGCGAGGCGGTCCAGCTCGCCGAACTCGGCCGTTTTGAAACCGCGCCGGCGGAGATGCCGATCATGCACAAAAACCTCAAACCGGTGGTCTTTGTCACCGCCGAGGCGGTCGGCCGCGCGCCGGGCGAAATGATCCTCGCGACGGTCTGGCAGACCTTGCGCCGCAATCCCCTGCCGCCCGGCATCCGGGTCGAGTGGGCGGGCGAAGGCGAGTGGGAGATCACCCTCCGGGTGTTCCGCGACCTCGGCATCGCCTTCGGCGCGGCGCTGGTCGGAATTCTGCTGCTGCTGATCGTCCAGACCCGGAGCTTCCGGCTGTCGCTGATTATGATGGGGGCGATTCCGCTCACCATGATCGGCATCGCGCCCGGCTTCTGGCTTCTCAACCGGCTCGGCGCGGAGACGGTCGGCGAGTACCTCTCGCCGGTCTTCTTCACCGCCACCGGGATGATCGGGATGATCGCGCTCGGCGGGATTGTGATCCGCAACAGCATTGTGCTCTTGGAATTCATCGAGGAGAGCCGCCAGGCGGGGATGCCGCTGCGGGAAGCGGTGCTCCAGTCGGGCGCGGTGCGCTTCCGGCCGATCATGCTGACCGCGCTGACCACGTTGATGGGGGCGTGGCCGATCACCCTCGACCCGATTTTTTCGGGGCTGGCGTGGGCGCTGATTTTCGGGCTGGCGGCGAGCACGGTCTTCACCATGGTGGTGATCCCGGTGATTTATCTCTTGATCGACAAGGAAAAGGTGCTGACATGAAATCCAAACTCACCTTCGCCGTGATGGCATTGCTGGCGACCGGCTTCATTGTCTGGTCGATGCTCTACCAGTCCGGCACCGTCGGCGGCCCGGTCAAAGTGCCGCCGGGGGCGAAAACCGTCCCCGCCGCCGCGGTCGACTGGGCCACTCTCCAGCCGGAGACCGTCCCGGTCATCTACACCGCGGTCGGCACCGTCCGCAGCCGCGAAGCGGTTGACATCATCTCCCGCCTCCCGGCGGCGCGGATCCTCGAAATCAAAGTCCGCTCCGGCGACGCGGTCAAAGCGGGCGACTTGCTGGTTAAACTCGAGAGCACCGACCTCAAAGCCGCGGTCGAATCCGCCGAGGAGAACCTGAAAGCCGCCCAAAGCCGCCTCGATTTCGCCGACAGCGAATTCAAGCGCAGCGAAAAACTTCTCGAGAGCAACGCGATTGCCCGCCGCGCCTACGAACAGGCGCTGAGCAACCTCAACGCCGCCCGCGCCGAGGTTTCGATGCTGAGCCACGTCGCCGAAAACGCGCGGGTCAACCTTTCTTACGCCGAGCTCAAGGCTCCCTTTGCCGGCATCGTTGCCGAGCGGTTCAACGATCCCGGCGACCTGGCGACGCCGCAGAAGCCGGTGCTGACTTTCTTCGACCCCGCCAAGCTCCAGTTGCGGCTGCCGGTCCGCGAGGGACTGGTCGCCAGCCTCAAGGTCGGCGAAAAGCTCAAAGTCCGGATCGAGGCGCTGAACCGCGATCTCGAAGCCGAAATCCGCGAAATCATCCCGTCGGTCGATCCCGGCAGCCGGACCTTTGCGATCGACGCGTGTCTGATCGGCGACACCGCCGGGGTGATGCCGGGGATGTTCGCGGTCTGTCAGGTCCCGGCCGGAAGCCGGACCGTGCTGCCGGTGCCGGCGGCGGCGGTCCGCCGGGTCGGCCAGCTCGAATATCTGACCGTCCGGACCCCGTCCGGGCCGGTTGAGCAATACATCACCACCGCGCCGTATCGAAATGGTTATCTTGAAATCATCTCGGGCGCGCAAGCGGGAGACAGCTATGACCCGAAACCATAATCTGCCGCCGGAATTCCTCCACGAAGTGGCGGAAGTGATCCGCCTGATCGGCCACGGCCAGCGGCTCCGGATCATCGAATACCTCGACCTCCACGGCGAGTCCAAAGTGAGCGACATCGTCGCCGCGCTGGACGCGCCGCAGGGGGCGATTTCCCAGCACCTCAACAAAATGCGCCTCGCCGGCATCGTCGATGCCCGCCGCGACAGCCGCATCGTTTATTACCGGATCGCGGCCGACCACGCAGTGACCATCCTCAATTGCATCCGCCGGAAATACGCCGAAAACCAAGGAGACGATCATGAATAAAGCCGTCGAAATTTACACCCGGGTGCCCAAAACCCACAACTGCGCCCAAGCGGTCGCCGCCGGAGCCGGCGACGACGAGCTCGCCGCCAAATTCCGGGATTGCGGCGGCGGCCGTGCTCCTGAGGGGGTCTGCGGCGCCTTGCACGCGGCGCTGGCGCTGACCGCGCCGGAGCATCACGACGCCATCCGGCAGAAATTCGCCGCCAAGGCGGGTTCGCTCCACTGCCGGGTGTTGAAACAGGAATTGAAGTTCCCCTGTCCCGCCTGCGTCGAACTCGGTTCCGCGCTGGCCGAAGAATTTCAGCAGAAATAACGGAGGTTGACCATGAATCCAGCCGAATGCACCCTCTCGCGCGAATATGAGTTCGGCAGCGGCATTCTCGCCCAGTTCAAGCTGGCGGTGCTGTCGCACTACTCCTATATTTTCAGCAACGGCCGCTCGGCGCTGCTGGTCGACCCCGGTCGCGACCTCGACGCTTATTGCGCCTATCTTGAGAAACACCAGCTCAAGCTCAAGGCGATCTTCCTCACCCACTCCCACGCCGACTTTGTCGCCGGCCACCTCGAGGCCGCCGCCGCGACCGGCGCGCCGGTTTTGATCAGCCGCGCCGCCAAGGCGAAATATCCGCATCAAGCCATCAAAGACGGCGACCAACTCAAAATCGGCAAAGCCGCGATCCGGTTCCTCGCCACTCCCGGTCACACCCTCGACGGCGTTTCCGCGCTGGTGGAGGAGGGCGGCAAGGAGCTCTTTTTGCTCACCGGCGACACCCTTTTCGTCGGCAGCGTCGGCCGCCCCGACCTGATGGGCGGGGTGATTTCGGCGGCGGAGCTGGCCGAACTCGGCTACCGCTCCTGGCAGGAGAAACTCGCCAAGCTCCCCGACGAGCTCAAATTCTTTCCCGCCCACGGCGCGGGCTCACTCTGCGGGGCGAACCTCAAGGACGAACCCTTTGCCACCATCGGCGAGGAGAAACGCGAAAACCCGTACTGGCAGGCCCGCAACCGCGCCGAATTCGTCGCGCTGGTGCTCGCCGGCCTCCCCGAGGCGCCGCGCTATTTCGGCTTCGACGCGGCGATGAACCGCAAGGGACCGAAGCTGGTCAAATGGGACGCCAAACTCAAAAAGGCCACCCCCAAAGAGCTCACGCAGGCGGTGATCGTCGATCTTCGCGACGGCCGGCGCTATGCGGCGGGCCACCTTTCCGGCGCGATCAACATCGGGCTTGAGGGGCGTTTCGAGAACTGGGTCGGCATCATCGTCCCGCCGGAAGCGCCGCTGGTGCTCGCCGGGGACTGCGACGCCGAACTCGCCGAAGGCGTCCGCCGCCTCCACCGCATCGGCTACCGCGCCCGCACCTTTCGCTGCGACAAAGCCGCCAAGGCCGGGATCAAACTCAAGAAGAGCGGTCTCCTCGAACCCGCCGCCCTGGCCAGGGCGATCGCCACCGCTGACTGCCCGTTGATCGTCGATGTCCGCAATCCCGCCGAATTCGCCGCCGAACGCATCGGAACCGTGGTCAACCTCCCGCTGGCGACGCTGGCGACGGAGGCGGCCAAACTCAATCCGGGCGAGCCGGTGGTGACGGTCTGTCACTCCGCCTACCGTTCGAGCCTCGCCATCGGCCTCCTCGAACGCGCCGGGTTCAAAAAAGTCGCCACCCTCGCCGGCGGCCTCGAGGCCTGGCTGGAGGCCAAACTCCCGGTGGTCGGCAGCGCCGCCGCAAATTCGTGCCAACTCAAATAAATTTTGACTCAAAGGACTACTCATGTGTGAAGAATTGACCGTCACCCAAGTCAGCGCCGCCGACCGGGCGGATTGCCTCGAACTCACCACCCGGCTCGGCTGGAATCAGCTCGACGCCGACTGGCGGCTCTTCGTG
>CAZRFG010000125.1:0-9657 GCA_964599205.1 uncultured Victivallaceae bacterium | reverse complement strand
GATCGAGTTGCTCGTCGTGATCGCCATCATCGCCATTCTCGCCGCCATGCTGCTGCCGGCGTTGAACAAAGCCCGCGACAAGGGCCGCGCCGCCTTCTGCACCGGCAGCCTCCGCCAAATCATGGGGGGCACGTTGATGTATATGAATGACAACAAAGACTGGATTCACGCCGCGTACGGCGGCGACAGCGGCGACAAACAGAGCTGGTTCTGGACCATGGCCACCGGCAAATACGTGCCCGGCACCCCCGACCCGTCCGCCAAAATCAAAGTCCGCGAAGGCGGCGGCGCACTGATCGGCAAGATGAAAGGCACCATGTACTGTCCCTCGCTCTCCGGCAAAGTGGTGCCGGAATACTACAATTACGGGATGCGCGCTTCCTACATGGGCGACGGCGTCTACGGCTACGGCTACATCCGCTCGATCGGCAAGCGGATCCTGATGCTCCGCTGCGACGGCGTCGGCGCCAACGCGGTCGAGAGCACGGTCGGCCCCTCCGCCTACATCACCTACGGCGACACTATGAACTGCTCCACCAGCGCCACCTGGAAGGACTCCGGCTGTTACTGGCTCTACGACGACACCACCAGCACCACCTACCAGGGCACCTCGCTCCTGAGCCTCCACCATGCCGCCCGCGGGAACGCGGTGTATCTCGACGGCCACGCCGCCGCGCTGAACAAAACCGAAGCCGACACGCAGGGATTCAAGAACGCCTGCAGCCGGGTCACTTTGCAGTAATCCCTTTCAAATATCAGGAGAAACCATGCAAAAAGCCATCCTCACCGCCGCCATGCTGGCGACGGCGCTCGGACTCACCGCCGCCGACTGGACTTTCGAAGCCGCCGGAAAGCCGTTCTGGCAGGGGTCGACCCGGGAACTCTTCGACGCCAAAGCGAACCGTTATCAGCGGGCTCTGGTTTTCACCGCCCCCGGCAACACCGTCGCCGAGCCGCCGGCGGCGCTGACCGCCCGGGCCGAAGCCGCAGGCGCGGCCAGCACCCCGGCCAAACTCACCTTCCGCTACGTCGACAACTACGCCAAACGCGCCAATACCGGCTATTTCCAGGCCTTCGTCGAAGTCAACGGCAAAACCGTCTGGCAGCAGGACGTGGTCGAGGAGAATGATCGCGAATTCACCGTCGAAGTTGAGCCCGCCGCCCAATACCGGATCGCGGTCGGCGTCCGGATGATCAAAAAGGTCACCAACTTCGGTTTCCGGGCGACTTTCGAAACGATTGAGCTCGCAAGCGGCGGCAAGGCGGTTTCGCTGCTGGCCCCGGTCGCGACGCCGTCCTCGTTCGTCGAACTCCCCGACCTGCCCGACCTCCCGGCGCTGCCGCCGCGCAATCCCGAGTGGTTCAAAAATTTGACCTGCGTCCAGGGCTGGTTTCAGTCCGACTACAATCTGCTCAAGCGCCGCGAGAAATACCTGCCGCTGATGCGCGACGAGCTCAAAATCAACACCTACCTCGCCCGTCCCCCGGCGGTGTTCAACGCCAAGCACCACAACAAGACCCCCGAACCCGGCCACATCACGGTCAAGCCCGCCGACTTCTTCATCACCGACCAAGAGTTCGCCGACGCGATCGCCGACTACCGCAAGAACGGTTTTCACATCATCATGTACACCAGCATCACCAACCTCGGCCACACCGCCGAGTGGAACGGGGGGGATTATCAGCAGCGCCACCCCGATCAGCTCCAGCGCGGGGCCAACGGCGACCCGGTGCGGGCCTTCGGCAACCTCAATCTCTGCCCCAACGGGGCCGGGCTCGACTACGCCATCGCCTACGCCAAAAAACTGGTGGCGGACTACCGAGTCGATGCGTTGATGTTCGACAACAACTTCTTCCAGAGCTCCTCCGGCGGACGCCCGAGCTGCTATTGCGAAAACTGCCAGCGGAAATTCAAGGCCTTCGTGCTTGAGACCTACGGCGACAAGCTTGAACTCCTCGGCACCAGCGCCGACAAGCTCGCGATTCCGACCGCGCCGGGCCCGCTGATGATGCTCTGGATCGACTGGCGCAACCGTTCGTGGGGCGAAGCGATGGAGCAAGTCCGGCGCAGCATCGAGGTTCCGGTCTTCGCCAACACCGAGTACATGTGGCGCAACTGGCAGCTCGGCGTCGACCGGGTCTACCGCCACGAGGACGCGGTCTTCTCGGAATCCGACTCGATCACCGACCTGCCCGAAAAGTACGCGCTCGGCAACGCCTTCGCCCCCGACCGGCCGCACTTCGCCTACCTGGTCTCCTATCTCTCGGGCGGCAAGCAGTTCTGGCGGCTGCGGCCGCCGGGGGAAGTCGCCGAACTGGTCGGCACCACCATGCTCTTCAACGTCAATTTGTGGCTGATGGCCCATGGCTGGGATCCCGAACTCGGCTATCCCGAGCCGGTCGGCGAAGCCGCCAATCTGCCCTCGCAGGACATCCTCAAACGCTATTTCCAGTTCCGCTACGGCTACCGCGACTGGTTCCGGCAGATGAAGCCGCTGGCCGACATCGCAGTGGTGACGCCGAGCCGCAACCGGATGGACGACAACGGCATGAACTACACCGAGGCGCTCTCGAAACTCCTCCGCAACGGCTTCGCGGTGGAGGCGGTTCACGACCTCACGCTGGCGCAGGCCGATCTCGGCAAATACCGCTTTGTGGTCGCCGACAAGTATGAATTGATGAGCCAGGCCGAAGCGGAGAAACTCCTCGACTTCGTCAAACGGGGCGGCGTCATCTACGCCTCGCCGGAAGCCGGACGCCGCGACCAGTTCGGGCGGCTGCGGCCGGATTCGATCCTGTTCGCCGGCTATGCCGCGATCAAGGATCAGGCCAAAGGCCGGATCGAGCGCTACGACCATGCCGGTCAGCTCCCCGAGCGGCTGGAAAAAGAGAGCGACTGGAAATCCAAATCCTACCTCACCGTGATCAAGCCCTACACCCTTCCCGACGGCCGGACGCTGCTTCAGGTGATGGACCAGAACCGCAAGCACCAGAAGCGCGACTTGCTGCTGCCGAAGGCGCTTCGCGGCCTCAAAACGGTCACCCTCCACTCGCCCCATCTGGACCAGCCGATCCGGCGCGACGTCAAGGACGGCGTGGTCTACATCCCGGAGGAAGCCTGGTACTTCATCCTCGAGTGTCCGAAGCCCTGACGATCCCCGCCGCCGCGCCGGATTTGGCGATCCGGCCCGGCGGAGTGATCCATTTTTCGTAAAAAAAAGGAGGTAACCCCTTGATATTTGCCTCCATCAGTGCTTTATTGGCACAAGTGTTTTGATCAAACCGGGCGGTCTCGATCAAAGTAAGGCGGAAATGGTTTTCCGGTATTTGTCGATCGCGGTGATGCTTTTTCGTCGCGGTCCCGTGCCCCCTGCTTTCGGGCGGCGGACACGAGGACCTGATGCATCACCAGACCCCGGCCTCCTTTCTTCGTCCGCTTTGACCGATGCCGCCGCAACCTGGGAGAATTTCGCCGATGCCGCTCCATTTCATCGATTACATGCTGATCCTGGTTCCTCTCATTGCCGTTCTCTATATCGGGTGGAAAGCACAAAGTTACATCCGCTGCGTTGCCGACTTCCTCTCCGCCGGGCGATGCGCCGGGCGTTACCTGCTCTCGGTCTGCGACGGAGTCGCGGCGATCGGCTTGATCAGCGTGGTGGCTAACTTCGAAATGCTCTACAAATCCGGTACCGCGCTGAGCTTCTGGTACGGCATCGGAACCTTGGTGACTTTGATGATGACCTTGACCGGGTTCGTGGTCTACCGTTACCGCGAAACCCGGGCGATGACGCTGGCGCAGTTCTTTGAAATGCGCTATTCGCGAAGCTTCCGGGTTTTCGCCGGACTGGTCGCCTTTATCGCCGGAGTGCTAAACTACGCGCTGTTTCCGGCAGTCAGCGGGCGTTTTTTCATGTACTACTGCAACTGGCCGGATTACATCACAATCGGCGGCGTCCAGCTCTCGGTGTTCGGGTTGCTGATGGCCTTTTTCCTCGGTCTCGCGCTACTGATCGTGCTGATGGGCGGCCAGCTCTCGACCATGGTGACCGACTGTGTCCAGGGACTGTTCAGTTACGGTGCCTATGCGATTCTGATTGCCACCGTTCTGCTCACCTTCAGCTTTTCGCAATTCCGCGACGTGATGCTGACCCGGCCGCCGGGCGAATCGTTCATCAATCCATTCGACATCGGGCTGCTCACTGAATTCAACATCCTCTACGTGCTGATCGGAGTTTTCACCAGCGTCTACGGCAGGATGGCTTGGCAGGGCAATCAGGGTTACAACTCCTCCGGAGCGTCGCCCCACGAACAGAAAATGGGCGGCGTCCTCGGCGCCTGGCGAGCCAGCATCCAGCTTTTGATCGTGCCGCTGCTGGTCTACGGCGCGTACGTCTACTTGAACCACCCCGACTTCGCCGCCCAAGCGGCAGCGGTCAAGGGCGAACTCGCCGCCCGGATCAACTTTGACACCGAAGCGACCACCATGACCATTCGCGAGCAGATGCGCGTGCCGGTGGCTCTGCGCCATATCTTCCCGATCGGCGTGACCGGACTGTTCTGTGCGCTGATGCTGTTTCTGATGCTCAGTACCGACACTACCTACCTCCACAGTTGGGGAAGCATCTTCGTTCAGGACGTGGTGCTGCCGTTGCGCAAAAAGCCGGTTTCGCAGAAGATCCATCTGCTGCTGCTGCGCTTATCGATCCTCGGGGTGGCGGCGTTCGCCTGGATCTTCAGTTATTACTTCGGCCAGGTAAGTTACATTTTGATGTTCTTCGCAATCACCGCGACGGTCTACTCCGGCGGCGCGGGATCGGTGATCATCGGCGGACTGTACTGGAAACGCGGCACCACCGCCGGAGCATGGGCGGCGATGAGCTGCAGCGTGATTGGCGGTATCATCAGCTTCGCCTTAAGCAAACTGTGGCCGGAAATGATCTATCCATTTCTCAACCAAAACTATCCGACTGAGCTTGCGGACTGCTCCAGGGCGCTCGAATACGTCGGTTCGGTGGTGCCGATTGTCAACTGGAAAGTCACCGCGCTGCGCTTCCCGATTTCCGGCCAGGAGATGTATCTCTTGACCATCATCGTCTCGATTTTCGCATACATCACGGTTTCGCTGCTGACCTGCAAAAAAGAGTTCAACCTGGACAAAATGCTCCATCGCGGCAAATACAACCTTGAGCACGTGGTCGCCGACAACGGCGAAGCCCGTCGCGAGGAAGAGCTCAAAAAACGCAAAGTCTTCAACTGGCGCGCGCTCTTCGGAATCACTCCGGAATACACCCGGGGAGACCGGATTCTGGCTTATTCGATCGTGATCTGGACGTTCTACAACTTCGGCGTGTTCCTTTTTCTGGTGGTGTTCAACTTCTGCTTTTACCGCTGGAGCAACGAAGCGTGGTTCCTGTGGTGGAAATACTACACTGTCGGCCAGGGGCTGGTGGTCGGCGCGATCACTGTGGTATGGTTCACCTGGGGCGCCACCCGCGACCTCTTCAGGCTCTTCCGCAACCTCAAGAGCCTCAACCGCGACGTCGACAGCCGGGATGACGGCCGGGTCTCCTGAGCCCCCAAAAGCCGCCGGTTGGCGATCGGGCCGTTCCGGCGGGATGGCAAGACGGCCGAATCATCGCGGAAAGCGGACGGAGGTTTGACCGTGTTCTCACGCCTTGGTCTTTTGTTGCAGGCAATCTTCCGGTCATGATCAAAACCATCTGCCGTCAGCTTTGGCTGATCAGTCCGGCATTGCGATGACAACAGGATCATTGCGTCGCAATGACCTGCATGATAACTTTTCCGGAGAAAAGTCAGGAGTTTTTGCTGGAAATCGATTGCGGAAGTCGCCACGGGGGGGCTCAAACGGGCGGTCTTTCCGACCACGGAGACTCACCCCGGGCCGGGAATGGCGCTGCGCCAAACGGCCGCACCCGGCAAATTACTTGCCGGTATTGGCGCGGTAGCTCAGCTGATAGCCTTTCATCAGCAGTCCGGCGATGGTCTTGCCCCAGAGTTTCTCGAAAATCGCAAAGTCTTCGTTGTAACGGCGACGGTCGGAAATCGCCGCCGCGGTCTCCATCGCATCCGCGATCCGGTGGGCCATCAGGTTTTCGGCGACATACACAAATCCGGCGCCGGGGATTGAGGCCAGCGCCAGCCACATCGCCCAGTCAAGATTCACCGAATAGGAGCGGTCGAAACGGCGATCCCCGAGCTTCTCAAGCCGGTAAGTCACGCTCGGGCAGCAGATCGGATTGCCGAAACGCAGCGCCAGACGTTTGAAGAAAAGCGACGAATACGCCTCTTTGAGATAAAACGGCCACAGCAGGAGGCGCTTGATTACCAGATACAGCCGGCGGGAATGGAAGCGGCCGTCGCTCAAAAGATCGCAGTAATCGGTGAAAACAATCGCCGCCTCCGGATGGCGGTCGAGCGCGGCGCTCACCCGGGCCGCGTATTCGGGGAAGTAGACGTCATCCTGATGGGCGATCAGCGCGTATGGAGTCTCGGCACAGGACAACGCGAAATTCCAATCCGCCGCGATCCCTTGCTTCTCGGGATTGACCGCGAGCCGGACCCCGTATTTCGCCGCCACGCCGGAGATGAATTCGGACGGCGTAGAGGTGGCGATGACGATTTCCGGACGCTCGGTCTGATTCAGTGCCGACTTGACCGCATCCTCCAGAAGCGGACTGTCGCCATAGGCGCAGACGGCAAATGTGAGTTTGGACTTCATGAACGATCGGTGCTCTTCGCGGAATCGCGCCCCGGTTTGGCGGCGGCGTTCCGCAGCAGCGCAAGTTCCTCGGCCAGCAGCCGGATCTTCCTCTCATGCAGAGAAATAACGATGGTGAGCTGAAAAAGCAAAAGCAGAATCCCCATGATCAGCGCCAGAATCAGCGCAAACGCCGGGAGCTTGGTCCCCACCAGGAAAGACAGGAAATCGAGCAGCCGGGTCCAGACCGAAAGCACGATCATCGCCAATCCGGCCGCCACCCAGAGAATGGCGTAAGCCTCCTGCAGGAGGCGGCGACGCACCGCCGCGACAACCAGCAGCGTGAAAACCAAACTGCAACCCAACGAAACCCATTGAATCAAAGTCATGAGCGCCTCCCGGATTTGTTTCCGCGCCGGATCCCCTCCATCAGCACCGCGAAACACACTTTGAGCATATAATAAGCCGCTTTGTGCGGACGAATCGATGAGAGCCCGCCGCTGCGCGGCGCCATCTTGCAGGAAACTTCCAGCACCTTGAAGCCGTTGCGCAGGAAAAGCATGGTCTCCTCCGGCTCGGGATAGTCAAAGGCCGGATAATGGATCGAGGCATACTCCAGCGCGGTACGGTTGTAGCCGCGGAATCCGGAGGTGCTGTCGGTAATGGTCTCGCCCGAAAGCACCGCAATCAGCCAGCGGAACAAGCGAATCCCGAAGCGCCGCTGCCAAGTCGACTTGAAACCATCGTTCCCGGTCAGAAAACGCGACCCGATCACCAGATCGGCGGAGCCTTTGCGCAGCGGTTCAAGCAGCAAAGCGATCTCCTCCGGAAGATGCTGGCCGTCGCCGTCGAACTTGACCGCATATTGGGCGCCGCTGCGGACCGCGTACTGGAGTCCGGTCTGCACCGCGGTGCCGATGCCGCAGTTGAAGGGCAGTTCAAGCAGCGTCAAACGCGGTGAACTCACCGCGCGAATCACTTCCACCGAATTGTCCGATGAGCCGTCATTGACCACCACCACCCGGACTCCGGGGACTTCATCGAGCAGGCGCCGCAGCAGCCCGCCGATGCTCTCTTCCTCATTATAGCAGGGAACGATCACCCAAATATCGTCGTTCGAATTCATTGACGCACCTCTCCATTTGCCTGCCTGAGTCTGAAAATCCGGACCTCCGCTTCGGCCGGCCAGCCGGAAAGCTCCTCGACGTCGCTCCGTTTCAATATCGCCCCGAGCAGGGAAGAATCCGCCTCCAGCACAAGCAGATCGAAATCGCCGGCCGTAGCGTAATCCCGGATCGCGGGTTGAGTATATCCGTCCACCGGAAACGCCTTGCTCCAATAGGCGATCTCCGGACTCTCCGGCGCCAGCATCCGCAACCGCCGTGTCGCGATGTTCCGCGCGGCGTAGTCCTCGACCCAGGCGGCGGTTTGACGAAGCGGACGGTCTTTGCGCGAAAAAGCACGGCTCAGGCCGTTCTCAAGCTGAAACAGCAGCGCAACCGCGCATCCGGCATAAATCATCACCCGGACCGCCGGCGGCAGTTTCTCCCGCCATCCGAAAATCCACTCCAGCGCGGTCATCGTGAACATCATCCACAAAGGAATGATAAAAATGTAATAGCGATATGCGCTGACAACCCGGCAATAAAGCACAATGTGGCCGACAACGATCGCCGCCATCAGCGTGTAATCCCACCGCCAGCGCCTGCGGCGCAGGATCAGCACCGCGCCGAGCAACGCCAGCACCGCATACGGTTCGTAAGCGCCCCGGACCGCATCGCCGAGCACGCCGCCGATATCCTTTGAGCCGACTTTCTTTGCCACCGCGGGAGCGGAAGCGGGAGCGGACGACGACGCCGGAGGGCGGAGGAATTCGATCGCCCGCATGTCCGGCGTATAATATCCCGAACGGGAATAATTGAGCATACAAAAGGGAGCCGTTACCACCAGCGCGGCGATCATCGCCAAAGCAAACCACCCCAATTTCCGGCCCGGCCGGGAGAACCATTCCCGCCGCCGGGACCGGTTGACCAGCGCCGCGAAAAAAGGCAATGCCGCCGGCAGCGCAATCGCCACCGCCAGGCCTTCGCCGCGCGACACCGCCAGTCCGCCCAGGGCGACGCCCCAAAGAAGGAAATTTTTCCATCCCCCCTTTTCGGCGCTGCGAAAAAAATAGAGCAGTGCGAAAACCAGGAAAAAGATGCGCGACGAATCGATCAAGCCCGAACAGGAAAAGCGGATCACTTTGGGCGCCGCCGCATAAAGCAGACATCCCCAGGCCGCGAGGGTCGGCGAAAGGTAGCGCTCGAAGAACGGCCGGAGCATAAAAAGCGTTCCGATATAAAAGGCGGAGGAAACCGCGATACAGGCCGCAACCGCCTCCATGCCGGCGGCCGCCAGCGGAAAAGCGAGCAGCACATTCAACATCGGGACCCGGGTGGCGACGCCGTCCTGCCAGTTCCCGGCGGCAAGTTCACGGACGCACCAGGCATAACAGCCGGAGAGATCGCGGTAGAGGTCGAACATGAACCCATAGTAGCAGAGCGAGGCGAAAACCGCAGTGATCACCGCCGACTGAAAAACCCGGCGCGGGGTTCCGGCAAACTCCGTCAAAACTCGTTCAATCCTCACCCATCCGCCGCCTGGTTCCGCTCCGCCGGAAAACGCCATAAATTCCACCGATCTTCCCTGATGCCATTTGGATTAACTACCGTAACAATATAGCATTATTATTCAAAATAGCAATTGCCGCGGAGTTGGAAGTCTCTTGTTTTTTTCGTTCCGGGGCGTTATAGTATGCCTCACGCAACTTTTCGGGGAGACTTCAATCGTGGACGATCATAACGTCGAAAAAACACCGCTGCTTTCGGTGATCGTGCCGATTTTCAATGCGCAAAGTGATCTTGAACGCGAACTCGAATCCATTCTGGTCAATG
>CAZRFG010000124.1:0-9702 GCA_964599205.1 uncultured Victivallaceae bacterium | reverse complement strand
AAAGTCGCCGGAATCGGCCTGGTGTCCGGCCTCGACGCCGATCTCCCCGGGCGGTTCGATGCCTTCACCCTTTTCGACGCCCGCAAACTCCTCGGGCGGCTGGTCTTCGGCGGTTACAAAAATACCCGCGGGCGGTTGCTCGTTTTCGCCGGCTCGCGCGAGTATCCGGGGGCGGCGCGGCTCTGCACGCTGGCCGCCCAGCGCGCCGGAGCGGGCTTCGTCCGGCTGGTGAGTTCGGCTCCGGCCGACGCCGGTTTCGCGGCTTCGCTGGTGCGCTGCGAGTTCACGAGTGAGCTCTTTGGGCTGGTCGACGCGGTCGCCGCCGGGCCGGGGTGGGGGACCACGCCGGAACACGCGATGATGCTCCACTGCATCCTGGCCGCCGGGAAACCGGCGGTGCTCGACGCCGACGCCCTCAATCTCCTCGCCCGCAATCCCGAACTCTGGCGACCGTCGCCGCGAAGTGTGGTAACTCCCCACCTCGGCGAATTCCAGCGGCTCGCCGCCGCCTGGGGAATCGAAGTTGGGGATGACGTCGTCGTCAATGCGCTGAATCTCGCCCGGGCGATGAATTGCGTGGTGGTACTGAAGGATCCGCGTACCGTGGTCGCTTCGCCCGAGGGCGATTACTCGATCAACAGTTCCGGTTCGCCCGCCCTCGGCACCGCCGGTTCCGGCGACGTGCTGACCGGGGTGATCGGTTCTTTCCTCGCCGCCGGACTCGGGGCCGCCGACGCCGCGAAACTGGGGGTTTACCTCCACGGCCTCGCCGGGGAAACCATCCCGCAGCGCGGCTTGATCGCCGACGATCTTCCCGGCCGCCTCGCCGATGCGATGCTCGAAGTCTCGCCGGTCAGTTGATGCCGCGTTCGAGATTGAGCAGAAATTCCTTGACCGGGAGCCCTCCCGCGTAGCCGGTCAGTTTCCCGCCGCTTCCGATCACCCGGTGGCAGGGGATCACGATCGGGAGCCGGTTGCGGTGATTGGCCATCCCCACCGCCCGGCAGGCCTTGGGGTTGCCGATCGCGCGGGCGATTTCGCCGTAGGTGACGGTTTTGCCGTACGGAATCGCCGTGAGCTCGCGCCAGACCGCGCGCTCAAAGGGGGTTCCCGCGACTTTCAGCGGGAGGTCAAAGTGTTTGCGCTTGCCCGCGAAGTACTCCAGCAGCTGGCTCTCCGCCCGTTTCAGCACCGGGGTCTTTTTTTCGACCGCGCCGGGGGCGAAGTCGGGCGTGAAGCTGATTGCCAGCAGTTCGTCTTCGTCGCCCACCAGCTCAAGTTCGCCGAACGGCGACTGCATGCGGATGAATGAGGTCATGGCGGTTCTCCTTTTCCGGTACTATAGTTTCGGCTTTCCGGAGTTGCAAACCCGCTTAAGCCGGATTATCTTAAAAAAAGATTTCACAACTCAAATGGATATTGCGATGCAGAAACAACTCGACGATGCCTACGCCCGATTGGACAATAACCGCCTGATCTTCGGCAACCGCGCCTACCGCCGCGAGATCGACCTCGCCGGGGGCTGTCCCCGCACCGTTTCGCTCCGCTCCGCCGACGGCGTCGAGTACGCCGATCCGGCCAAGACCGAGCCCGATTTTTACTTCGTCGGCCTCCACCGCCCCGGCGCGGGCGCTTCCGAGTACCGCGTTTCCCGGCTTGAGATCGCCGAAGTCCCGGAACCGGAATTCGACGCGCCGCACCTCCTCGTCACCCTTGAAGTCTTCGACGAAGTCCAGCAGCTTACTATGCGCCGCGAAATTTTCGTCTATCCCGAGCTCCCCGTCCACGGCATGCGCAATTCGCTCTCTTCGCCGGTGATGCCCAACTGCTACTGGAGCTTCCGCCGCGAACTCGCCTCCGCCGGACCCGGCAACACCGGACGCTACCGCGATCCCGCCCACCTCGAGAGCGGCGGCGATTCGCTCGAGCTCGCCTCCGGTTTCGCCCCCGTCCGCACCGTCGAATTCTTCGGCCGGACCGACTACACCGATCACCTGGTGACCGAGCATCCCGCCGCGGGGGCGACCCTCACCGGCAATCTGTGCTTCGTCGAAAACGCCGCCGGGCAGGGCCTCTTTTATCTCCAGGAGGCCCCGCCGAGCAGCGAGCGCCGCGACTTCGAAGAGCACGATTTCCGCCGCGCCGGCCAGCTCCTCGTCTCCTCCACCTGGGGGATTCCCCCCGGCGAAGTCAAGCCCGGGGAATTCCTGACCGGCCATCGCCATGTCCTCGGCCTCTACTCCGCCGCCGGTGCTGCCGAAACGATTCTCAAAACCTACCTCGGCCGCCGTTTCCCGATGAGTCCCGAAAACTACTCGGTGATGGTCAATCCGTGGGGCTGCGGCCGCTTTCCGCAGCTCGTCGGCCGCGACTTCCTGATCGCCGAAGTCAAGGCCGCCGCCGCCGCCGGAGCCACCCATTACCAGATCGACGACTCCTGGCAGACCGGCGTCGGCCTCAATGAGATGACCGGCCGCAACCGGCTGATGACCCCCGCTTTCTGGACGGTTTCCGGCCCCCGCCTCGGCGGCACCCTCGAGCCGCTCTGCTCCGCCGCCCGCGAAGCCGGGGTCGAGCCCGCGCTCTGGATCGCCCCCTCGGCGAACTCCGAATACCGCGACTGGCGGGAATTCAGCGAAATCGTCCTCGACTTTCATCGCCGCTACGGCATCAACAACTTCAAAATCGACGGCGTGCTGACCCGTACCCATGAAGCCGAACGCAACCTCGAATCTTTGCTCCGCACCGTTCGCCAGGCCAGCGGCGGCAAAGTCTATTTTAATCTCGACACCACCAACGGCCAGCGCCCCGGTTATTTCCAATTCCTCGAATACGGCAACATCTTCCTCGAAAACCGCTACGTCTGCCACGACTGGTCGCTCGGCTACCAGCCGGAGAAAACCCTCTGCAGCCTCTGGCATCTGGCCCGTTACACCCGGACCCAGACCCTCCAGATCGAAATCCCCGACGAGGATGGATTGCTTCCCGAATATTACGAGAACAAACCCTTCGGCGACCCCCGGCTCTATTCCCTCGAATACCGCGCCGCCATCGCCCTCTTCGCCAATCCGCTGCTCTGGTTCGCGCCGTCGCTGGTTCCCGCCGAGCGCCTCGAGCGTTACCGCGCGATGATGGAACTTCACCGCGCCTACCGCGACCGTATTTTCGCCGGCGTCATCTCTCCGGTCGGCAAGGAGCCCAACGGCAACCGCATCACCGGCTTCTACTCCGACTCCGGTTTCCTCGTCGCCTACCGCGAAAAGAACGCCTTTCAGGACACCGCCGCCTTTGACATCCCCTCCGGCAACTGGTGTCTCCTCGGCGGCCTCGGCGAAGTCAACGGCCAAAACGTCCGCATCGACTCCCGCCCCGGCTTCGCTTTCTTTGGGAAACTGTAATTTCCCGGGACCGGGGGGACTTCTCCCGTACAACTCGTCCAATTTGTCCATGCGGGGCAGCCCGCGCCCGGCGCGGTGTGTTCGCGCCAGCGTGTCAGGCGAGCTCCCGGACTTCCTTGCGCCGTCGCGCTGATTCCCCTTACAGGTCGAGCGCCTGGCGCAGGACCGGGAGGATGCGGCGGTACATTTGGTAGAAGCCGAGGTCGTTGGGGTGGCAGCCGTCGACCGTGCAATAGTCTTTGCCGGGCTCGCCGAAGAGTTCGTCGCCGTCGATGAAGTGGACGCGGCGGTCGCCGCGGTCGAGGGCGTTTTGACAGGTGCGGCGGATGATGTCGCGGCGCTCGGGCTCGGCGAGGGAACAGCGGGTGAGGAAAATCACCGGCAGCTCCGGCCGGGCCGCGCGGACGGCGAGAAAAAAGGGCTCGTGGGTGCGCGCGAGATGCGCCGCGTCGGGGGCGTTGTAGTCATAATCGTAGACGAAAGCGGCGAGATCAAGCCCGGCGATGGCGCGGGCGAGGGCGATTTCGCCTTTGGCATTGCCGGAGAAGCCGAGGTTGATCTGCGGCGCGTCGAGTTCGCGGCAGAGCATCGTCGGATAACTGTTGGCCGGACGCGAGGCGCAGCCGCCCTGGGTGATCGAGGAGCCGTAGAAGAGAATCGGTTTGGCGATTTTCTGCGGCGTCGGCGGTTCCGCCCGGCTGCCGGGAACTATGCCGATTTCGAGGGTTTTGACGCCGCCGTAGAGCGGGAGATAGATCGTCCAGTCGCGCATTTCGCCGGCCGGGGCGGCGGAGTCGGCTTTGCGTTCGAGGATTTCGCCCTGCACGTTTTCCGGGCTGGGCTGGGCGGTGTTGCGATAGCGTCCGACGCCCGCCGCGTCGGCCTGAAAGAGGTCGAAACCGCAACTGCCGCTTCGCGGCATGTGGTTCATGTCAGTGCCCGCGCGCGACACGGCGCGGAGCGCGATCGCGATCGAATCGGTTCGGAACCGGATCGCTCCCCCCGAAGTGTGCTTGGCGAGCTCAAGGACGCCCTCGCTTACCTCGGCGCAAGTCAGTGCGGCGGGAATCCGGTAAAGCTCGCCCCCCGGCTGTCGCCAGGGGAAGCCGGTGAGCTCAAAGGGCGCTCCGGCGAGCGCGTCGAAGTAGTGAAAAAGCTGGTCGCCGACGGTCGCCGGACGGAAATTCCGGTCAAGCTCGGCGATATCGGCGGGGGCGTCGTTATTTTTCATGGTCAGTCGCCGAGGCCGCCGTTGCCGGCCGAGAGGAAGATGCCTTCGAAGTTCATCTTGAGCGCTTCCGGGTTGTCGGATTCGATCAGCGCGTCTTCCTCGGTGATCACCCCGTCGTTGACCAGCCCGAGCAAACACTGGTTGAAGGTGCACATGCCCTCATTGACGCTGCCGGCGATGGCGCCGGGGAGTTTGTCGAGTTTGTTGTCGGCGATCAGCTTGGCGATGACCCCGTTGTTGATCATGATTTCGCAGGCGGGGACGCGGCCGTTACCCATCGCCTTTGACACCAGCCGCTGCGAGATGATGGCGGCGAGGTTGAGCGAAAGCGCTTCGCGGATGGTCTCCTGTTCCTCTTTTTCGTAGAGGTCGAGGATGCGGTTGACCGACTGGTAGGCGTTGGTGGCGTGGAGCGTGGTGATCACCAGATGCCCGGTGTCGGCGGCCTGGAGCGCGGCTTCGAAACTGGTCTTGTCGCGCATTTCCCCGACCATGATGATGTCCGGGTCCTGGCGCAGCGAGTGGATCAGCGCCGACTCAAAGGAATCGGTGTCGATGCCGACTTCGCGCTGTTCAAAGAGGCACAGATTGTCGGCGAATTCGTATTCGATCGGGTCCTCGATGGTGATCACGTGTTTGCGTTCGCGCTGGTTGATGTACTCGAGGATTGCCGCCATCGAGGTCGATTTCCCGGAGCCGGTGGTCCCGGTGAAGAAGACGATGCCGCGCGGAATTTCAGCGATTTTGGCGATCGAAGCGGGAAGCCCGAGCTGTTCAAAGGTGCGGATGGTGTTTTTGACGTAGCGCATGTTGACACTGGTGGTGCCGCGCTGGCGGTGGACGTTGACGCGGAAGCGGCCGACGTTTTCCTCCAGCAGCGAGAGGTCGAGGTCGCCGGTTTTGCGGAAGACTTCAAGCTGTTCCGGGGTGGCGATTTCGGCGCAGAAGTGGGCCATCGCCTCGGCGTCGGGGGTGAAACTGGTGTCGACCAGGTTGTTGCCCACCCGGAAGACGGTCGGCGCGCCGGTTTTGATATGGAGGTCGGACGCGTCGGACTGAACCGCGAGGTCGAGCAAATCGTGGAAAATCGTATTCGGCATGTTGGCGCCTCAGTTTTGGGCTTTGGCGGCGAGCGGTTTGAAGGTGGCGAGCAGTTCGTCGCCGCGGTAGAAACACAGCGAGGTCGATTCGATCGCGACGCGGTCGGTCTGGTTGAGTACGCCGAGCACCTGGCGTTCGTATTCGAGGCCCGGCCCGGCCATCATGGTGGTGCCGATCGGGCCGAACTTGATCATCTCCCCGCTCAGCAGATACTCGCTGAAAAAGTTGTTGACCCCGGCACAGCCGCTGACCCGGCTGGCGGCAAAGGTGATGGTGACTTTTTTGTCCGGCTGCGGCAGATTGACGGCGTCCGGGCTGGAGAGGGTGTCAAGTTCCCAACTCCCGATGATGCGCCTGGCCAGCTCCGGGGTGACTTCATGGAAATGCGCGTCCGGCTGGTAATTCCGGCATCCGGCAAGCGGCGCCAGCCAGGCGGCGGCGGCGCACACGGCGACGGCGAAAAAAATTTGCTTCATCAAAATCCTCACTGCTTTCGATATTGAACCGGAACCGGCGGAAACACGGTTCCGGCGGCGGCCTTCCTTTGCCGGATACTATAACCTCTTTTTTAAAGCTTTCCAGAGATTATTTCGATGATTTGACTGGAAATTTCCGCGCCTTCGGATTATAGTATGCAATCTAATTGGAGAAAAAGGTTTTTGTTTTCGCGAAACAATCACTCAACAACCCAAAGGGAGTCGAAACTGTGAGCTACACCGTACTCGTGTTCGTCAAGCAGGTTCCGGATACCCAGAACATTTCCGGACAGGCGATGACACCGGAAGGGACCGTGAACCGGGCAGCTCTCCCGGCGATTTTCAATCCTGAGGATTTGAACGCCCTGGAGCTGGCCCTTCAACTCAAAGACCGCTACGGCGCACGCGTCGTGGTCGGCACCATGGGACCCCCCGCTGCCGCTGAAGTGCTCCGCAATTCAATGTACCGCGGAGCGGACGAGTGCATATTGCTCACCGACCGCGCCTTTGCCGGCGCCGACACGCTGGCGACCAGCTATGCCTTGAGCTGCTGCGCCAAAAAGGTCGGCAAATTCGATTTGATCCTCTGCGGCCGCCAGGCGATCGACGGTGACACCGCCCAAGTCGGTCCCCAGTTGGCCGAAAAACTCGCGCTTCCCCAGATTGCTTATGTCGAAGAAGTTGTCGAGCTCACCAAGCACAAAGTCGTCGCCAAGCGCGCGATCGAGGGCGGTCATGAAGTTCTCGAATCCCCGCTCCCGGCGCTGATGACCGTGATCGAGGGCAACGATCCCCGTCCGATGGGTGGTCACCGGATCATGAAGTACAAACGTGCCAAGACTCCGAGCGAAGTTTTGAAAGCTCTCGGCGGCTCCAATTACGCCGACAGCGAAGCGATGGCCGAAGAGGTCGAGAAGCTCAAGTCCAAAAACCTGCTGATCAACGAGTGGAGCGCCGAAATGGTCGGCGCCGACAAGGGCCGCATCGGCCTGGCCGGTTCGCCGACCAAGGTCAAGGCCATCATGAGCGTCGTTCTGACCGCCGGGGCGGCCAAACGGGTCGAACCGACCGAAGCCGGGATTACCGAGCTGATCCATGAACTGATTTGTGACCACACTCTGGGGTGAAAATTATGACGCAAACGATTGGTAATGTCTGGGTATTCATCGAGCAGGAAGGCGGCAAAATCGCCGACGTCAGCCTCGAGCTGGTCTGCAAAGGCCGCGAACTGGCGAACCGGCTCGGCGTCAAAACCGAAGCGGTCCTCCTCGGCGACAAGGTCGAAGGTTGCGCCAAGACGCTCTACTCCTACGGCTGCGACACCGTCTTCCTTGCCGAAGACCCCCGTCTCGAGCCCTTCACCGTGCTGCCGTATGCCAAAGTGATCATGAAGCTGATCCTCGAGCATAAGCCCAATATTCTCCTCTTCGGTGCGACCATGAAGGGCCGCGAACTCGCGCCCCGCGTCGCCTCCGAGAAGCTCGCCGGCCTCACCGCCGACTGCACCGAGCTCAAGATCGACGACTTTGACGACAAGGTCAACGCCAAGAGCTACAAGGACAAGCTCATGCAGATCCGTCCCGCCTTTGGCGGCAACATCATCGCGACCATCGTCAACACCTGGGACGATCCCCAGATGGTGACCGTCCGCGAAGGCGTGATGAAGCTTGACACCCCCGATCCGTCGCGCACCGGCAAACTGGTCCGCGTCGCGGTCGAACTCGATGCGGTCGATACCGTGGTCAAGGTGCTTGAACGCGTTCGCGCCGAAAAGGATATCGACCTCAAGGGCGCCCAGGTCATCGTCGCCGGCGGCTACGGCGTCGGTTCCAAAGAGAACTTCAAGCTGATCCGCGATCTGGCTGAAGCGCTCGGCGGCGAAGTCGCCGCTTCCCGCGCCGCGGTCGACGCCGGCTGGATCAACCACGATCACCAGGTCGGCCAGACCGGGGTGACGGTGCGTCCGCGGCTCTACATCGCCTGCGGAATCTCGGGTTCGATCCAGCATGTCGCCGGGATGAAGGAGTCCAAGAAGATCATTGCGATCAACAGCGACCCCGCCGCGCCGATTTTCGCGACCGCTCACTATGCGATCAACGGCGATTTGAACGAGGTGATTCCCAAAATGATCAAAGCCTTCAAGGCTAAGGCGTAACGGAGGCTAAGAAATCATGGCAAACTTCTACAAGGACAATCCCGACCTCCTCTTTTCGCTCGACAACCTCGACCTCGCCGAGGCGGTTGCTTTGCGCGAAAAGAATTACTCCTTTGTCAAGCAATTCGACGGCGCACCGGCCGACTACGCCGACGCCCTCGACAACTACCGCCGGGTGCTCGATGTGATCGGCGAACTCTGCGCCGACAAGATCGATCCGCGTTCGCGCATCGTCGACGAGGAAGGCCCGCACTTCGAAAACAATACCGTCACCTATCACCCGCTGACGGTCAAGAACCTCGACGAACTCAAGCAGTCCGACATCATGGGGATCATGCTTCCCCATCAGTACGGCGGGCTCAACTTTCCGGTTTCGGTCTACACCATGGTCACCGAAATGGTTTCCCGCGCCGATGCTTCGCTGCAGAACCTGATCGGTTTGCAGGACATCGCGGAAACCATCTGCGAATTCGGCACCGAAGAGCAGCGCCAGAAGTACCTGCCGCGCTTCGCCACCGGCGAAGTCGACGGTTCGATGGACCTGACCGAGCCGGATTACGGTTCGGACCTGCAGTCGGTGCGGCTGCGCGCCTGGCAGGATGAAAAGACCGGCCAGTGGTACCTCAACGGGATGAAGCGCTTTATCACCAACGGCTGCGCCAAGGTGCATCTGGTGCTCGCCCGCTCCGAGGATGGGACCAGTGACGGCCGCGGCCTCTCGATGTTTGTCGCCGAAGCGTGCCCGCAACTGATCGTCCGCCGGATCGAGCACAAGCTCGGGATCCACGGGGTGGCGACTTGCGAATTGCAGTACAACGACGTCCCGGCCCAGCTCTGCGGCAAACGCCGCATGGGGTTGATCCGCTACGTGATGAGTTTGATGAATGGCGCCCGCGTGGCGATCAGCGCCCAGGCCCTCGGGATTGCCGAGGCCGCCTACCGCGAAGCGCGCAAATATGCCTCCGAGCGCGAGCAATTCAAGCAGACCATCGACCGGTTTCCGGCAATTTACGACATGCTCTCAAGCATGAAAGTGCGCGTCACCGCCGCCCGTACTTTGCTGTACGAAACCACCCGCGCGGTCGATTTGCGCAACGGCTACAACCATTTGGTCGAGCATACCGAAAACCCGAGCCCCGAAATCCGCGCCAAGCAAAAGTATTACAACAAGGTTTCCGCCGTGTTGACCCCGATGTGTAAAGCATTGGCGACCGAAATTGCCAACTCGGTCTCCTACGACTCCATCCAGATCCATGGCGGTACCGGGTTTATGAAAGATTTCAACGTCGAGCGTTTCTATCGCGACGCCCGCATCACCAACATTTACGAAGGCACCACCCA
>CAZRFG010000123.1:0-9711 GCA_964599205.1 uncultured Victivallaceae bacterium | reverse complement strand
TCGCTCATCAATTTTTCGCTGTCGTCATCCATGGGAGTTCATTTCAAAGGCATCTTGTGTCCGCTGACCCCCCCTTGTCCATACAATATCCCGCCCCGCGCGATTTGCAAATCGCTATTTGGTTCCGGCAATTTTTACCTCAATTTCACTTGCGGCCGCCGGCGTTGGCGTACTATATACTGCTGCGACGGCAATGTCAACCGGGGGCCCGGTTCTTTCGCGACCGGCGGCGAAAGCATGGATCCGGCTTTGCATTTGCCGGCTTGGATGTATATAGTACCGGATGACGACAGCGGGGCAAAAACTCAGAGCGTGCTTTCGGACCGGGAAAAGTATCATTTCCCGGTTCTGCTTGACGCTGCTGCCGGTCTGGCTGTTGCTGGCGGCGGCGCTGATCCTGCCGGCGGCGAGTGGCTGGATCATTGCCGCGGTGCTGGCGGCGATGGCAATCGGCGGCATCGCCGGGCGGGTGCTGCTGCGGCGCTTGAGCCGGCGTTATCCCCAACTCGACGCCGCCAGTCTGCCGGCGGCGGATTACCTGGTCGCGGTCCCCGGCAGCGGCTATGAACCGTGCCTCGACCGGGCGCCGGAGAGCTGTTTCATCGACAGTTTCACGATTCGCCTGATCGAAGCCGGGCGGATCGCCGCGGAGCTGGCCGGATGCGGCCGGAGTTGCCGGATCTGCGTTTCGATCCCCGAATATCCGGAACTGCATCAGGACAAAATTATGGCGCTGCAAGCCTTTTTTGCGCGTTTCAATCTACCGGCGGAGCGGATCGAACTCCTCGAAGGCGCCGCCGACTCCTTTGCCGAAATCGCCGCATGCAAGCGGCCGGGGATGACGACGATTGTGGTCTCCCACGGCTGGCATCTGCCGCGCCTGATGGCCTTTGCCGGTCTTCTCGAGGTCCGGGCGCTGCCGGCCCCGGCCGGACTGGTTCCCGATTCCCTCAACCCGGGGAACCGCTGCCGGCTGCTGCCGACCGCCGGGAGTCTCCGGGATCTGGAATGCGCCCTGCACGAACTTGGCGGGTTGGGCGAAATCGCGCTCCGCCGGCACCTGCGCCGAAGCCGCCGCCGGTGACGGCAGGTGAGCTCAGCGTTCCTCCGAGGCGAATAAACTGTAATAGGCCTGCAGCGAAGCGGCGTAGCTCCGGAGGATCCCCCGCGCCAGCGCCGAGACGGGATCGCACTTGGCCAGCGCTTTGGCGAGATAGAGTTCGCGAAGCTGGTTGTTGCGGGTGACGGTGTCGTTCCACTCCGGCCGGTACGAGGCCAGCGCTTCGCGGTAATTGCCGACCGCGTGGCCGGTGGCGCCGGGGGTTTTGAGAATCCGCACCAGTTCGGGCACCGCCCGCGGATCGGGCGCGGCCAGCAGCGCCAGCGCGATCGCGCGGTGGTGCGAAAATTCCGAATTCCACTCAAGATCCCGCAGTTTCTCCAGCACCGCGTCGCGGTCGCCGCCGATCCGGGCGAGGGCGATGACGGTGACGTCGAGCACGCTCGCCGACATCCCGAACTGGCCCATTCCGGTGTAGTTCCAGCCTTTGTCCCACGGTGTTTGGCGAATCGTTTCGACCAGCAGCGCCTTTCCGGCGTCGCATCCGAGGAAGGCGAGAATCCGGGCGTCCTCGACGGTCGGCGCGGCCTGGAACCGGGCGAGGACTTCGACGCGCGCTTTTTCGGGATCGCGGAAAATGCGGGCGAGTTCGAAATAGGGATCCTCGGCCTCCGGCACGCCGGGTGCTTCGTCTTCGTTCAAGACCCGTTCCGGCAGGATCGCGACTTCGACCAGATGGCGCTGGACGGCGCGGATGTCGAGCTCGCGCAAGCCGACCCCGTTGAGCACCGCGGTGGCGGCGGCGTACCCCGCGGCATAGCCCTGATTCTGGACATCCGGCTGCATCCGGATCAGCGGCAGGCAGTCGCGGTGGGCGCTGACGCCGAGTCCGGTGACCAGGATGTTCTCGAGATTGCGCGGCAGCAGCGCGCGGAACGGCACGTTGGCGAAATAGGGGTCGTGGGCGGTCGGTTTGAGCAGAAACATCGGGTGGATCACGAAGCCGTGGGTGTCGAAGTTGCTGCAGGCGATGTTGATGGTGTCGCAATAGGTGCGGTGGGCGAAAAAATCCTCCGGCTGGAGGGTGAGGTCGCCGACGATCCGCCGCCGCTCGCGGCTCCCGATCATCGGCGCGAGGTCAAAGTGGTCGCGGAATTTGGTATGCCCGGCGACGAAGAGCGACGAGGTGTCGCGCACATCCGAATCGCAGGCGAAACTGTAGTCGCTGTTGTGATAGTCGACGCCGACGCTGACCGGCGAATGGCCGACCCCCTGGATCGCCGGTTCGTCGCCGACCAGCGGATAGACTTCGCCTCCCGCCGCCGCCGCGAGGTCGGCGTTGCCGGTGCTGTCGATGGTCATTTCGGCGCGGATGACGCCGATGCCGAAGGGCGTCGCGACCAGCGCGCCATTGACTTTGCCTTTTTTGAGCGCCGCGCCGACGACCAGCGTTTCATCATAAAGTTCGCCTCCCGCCGCCGCGAATTCGCGCCGCAGCCAGGTTTGTTTCCATTGGATGTTCTGCTTGCCTTTGGGGTCGGGCTCGAGATCGGCCATGCCGCCGAGGCGGCGGACGCCTTTGTCCATCTCGGTGGTGAAGCCGACCCGGTTGCCGTACCAGTAGACGCCGATCATGCCGACCGTGGAGAGGCCGCCGAGGCGGCTCAAGTTTTCGACGCAGACGGTGCGGCAGCCGGTCCGGGCGGCGGCGATCGCGGCGGACGCGCCGCCGGTGCCGCCCCCCGCCACCAGCACGTCACAGCGGTCGAGTTCGGGGAGTCGGTTGAGCTCGAATTCGACTTTGGGAGCGTCGGCGAAGCGGAAACAGCGATCGAGCCGGACGATGTCGCAGTGGTGGCGGTTTTCTGCCGCCGGCCAGTTGATCTCCTCGCCCGGAGTCAGCAATTCGAGCGGACTTCCCGGAAGGGCGAGGCCGATCGGCAACGTATTGGCGATGACGTCGTCCTTGAGGTCATAGACCGCGCGGTCGGCGGTCAGCAGCGTTTCCGGACACCAGACCGCGAGTTTGAGGTCGTTGAGCGCGCGCCGGATGGTGTCGGGGCAATTGTCGTCGAGATGGAAGCGTTTGGTGACGGCGAGGAGATCGTAGTTGACGCCCTTGTCGGTGACTTCGCCCGCCTTGACCGCGCCGATCGCCGCTTTGCCGATCAGATTGAGCGTGAAGTCGTAGTCGCCGGGGACGAATTCGCGGCGCTTGGCCCCGCAGTGGACGGCGAAGACCGCGCGCGGCGACGCATCGATCACCAGCCGCGTGCGGTGGAATTCAAAGCCGCTGCGGTTGACCGCGAGCAACCCGTTGAGTCGCCCGGCGTCGTCGCGCGAAATTTCCACCGGATGGGTTTGATAGAGGTAATCGACCCCGGCGTCGATCAGCATCCGGTCGAGGTCGCTCTTGATCGCTGCCGGATTGCGGCCCGGCGGCAGCCGGAGCGTGGCGCAGGAGTCGTCGCCGAAGTAGCTCAAGGGAGTCAGCATCCGCACCCGCAACTGTCGTCCGGCAAGTTCGGCCGCGAGGCGGCAGGCACTCTCGCCGCCGCCGAGGATGATCACGTCACAGGATCCGGCGATCGGGACTTCGATTTTCATGGCTGATGACTCCGAAATTTATTGTTTTTCTGCTGGCGTTTGACGATGGAAGCGGATCACCCGCTCGAGGGCGGCTTCGAGGCTGAGCGGCTCGCCGGTCGCGAGGAGCCGCCGGGCAAGCGTGACATCGGGGACGTAGAAGCTGGTCGCGGCATAGGCGTCCGGCTTGCCGGCGACGGTGATCGAATTATCGGTTCCGGCGGCGCGCCGGACCAGTTCGGCGAGTTCGCGAATGGTGAGCGCGCGATCGGAGCCGAGGTTGACGGTCAGCCGCGGCTCCGGCCGGTCGAGCAGCGCTTGCAATTGCTTGACCAGGTCGCCGCCGTAGAGATAGGAGCGGACCGCGGTACCGTCGCCCTGAATGTTGATCGGCCGACCGAGGAGACAGTCGCGGATGAAGTTGCCGATCGCATAATGGAGATGGAGTCCGAGGTATTCGCCGACAAAAGCGAAGCAGCGGGCGATTTTGCAGCCCGCGACGCCGGAGTCGAGGCAGAGCTGCTCGGCGGCGAGTTTGCTCCGCCCGTAGACGCTGACCGGGTGGCAATCCAGCGTTTCCGGCATTTGGCGGAGCCCCGGCGGCATCGGACCGTAGACCGCGCCGGAACTGACGTAGAGGAGGTTGCCGATCCCGCGTTCACGGCAGAAGTCGAGCACATGGCGCGTGCCGTCGAGGATGATGCTTGCCACTTCGGCGTCCGGGATCGCCGGGGTGGCCGGGGTGGCGGCGTGGAGCACGGCGCTGAATTCCCCGGCGGGGAAGGCGAAGTCGCGGACGTCGCCCGCGAGGAACGAAACTCCGGGCAGCTTCCGGAACGCCGGATTGGCGGCCAGGAACCCGGCGGGATCGCGCGACAGGATCACCAGTTCGGAATCCGGCCGCCCTTCCGCCGCCCGGACGGCAAGGATGCTCCGGCCGAAAAAGCCGGTGCCGCCGGTGATCAGAATGCGTCGGGCCGAAGCTGAAGCCATTATTTTGCGCCGTTTAAAAAACCTTTGATGACTGCGATCATATAGTCGAGTTTCTGCTCGCTCATGCCGGGGTAGAGCCCGATCCAGAAGGCGTCGTTCATGATCCGGTCGGTGTTGGTCAACTCGCCGGCCACCCGGTAGTCGACGCCGGGGCGGAGGGTTTCAAAGCACGGATGCTTGACCAGGTTGCCGGCGAAGAGGTTGCGGGTCTGGATTTTTTTCGCTTCGAGGTGCCGGACGAGGTCGTTGCGGCTGAATCCGGCGTCGGGGGCGAGGGTGATCAGGAAGCCGAACCACGAGGGATCGCTTTCCGGATATTTCTCAAAAAGCCGGAGCTCGGGACAGTCCTTGAGCCCCTGATAAAGCCGCGCGAAGTTCGCCTTGCGTTTTTCGACGAAGCCGGCGATTTTGTCGAGCTGGGCGCAGCCGACCGCGGCCTGCATGTCGGAGACTTTGAGGTTGTAGCCGAAGTGGCTGTAGACGTACTTGTGATCGTAGCCGAGGGGCAATTGACCGAACTGGCGGCTGAAGCGGTTGCTGCAAGTATTGTCCACTCCGGAGTCGCACCAGCAGTCGCGGCCCCAGTCGCGGAGCGATAGGGCGATTTTTTTGAGCAGCGGGTCGTTGGTGTAGACCGCGCCGCCCTCGCCCATGGTCAAATGATGGGGAGGATAAAAACTGCTGGTGCCGAGGTCGCCCCAGGTCCCGGTGAATTGCCCGGCGAACTTCGAACCGAGGGCATCGCAGTTGTCCTCGACCAGCCACAACTGGTGCTTGTCGCAGAAGGCCTTGACTTCTTTGAGGTTGAATGGATTGCCGAGCGAATGGGCGAGCATCACCGCTTTGGTTTTTGAACTTCGCGCCGCTTCGAGTTGAGTCCAGTCGAGGTTGGCGGTGCCCGCTTCGACGTCGACGAAGACCGGAATCGCGCCGTACTGGACGATCGGCGCCACCGTGGTGGGAAAGCCGCAGGCGACGGTGATCACCTCGTCGCCGCGCTCAAGCCGGCATTCGCCGAGGAGCGGCGAGGTCAAGGTCATCAGCGCCAGCAGATTCGCCGACGACCCGGAGTTGACCAGCAGCACGTGCTTGATCCCGAGGTAATTTCCCAGTTTCAGTTCAAATTCGCGCGAAAAACGCCCGTAGGTGAGCCAGAATTCGAGCGAGGAATCGACCAGATTGACCATCTCATTTTCGTCGAATACCCGTCCGGCGTAGTTGACCCGGCTCTCGCCCGGCACAAAGGGCGCGACCTCACCGGGCAGATGGGCGATGCGGTAATATTCTTTGACCCGGTCGAGGATTTCCTGCCGGAGTCGGCTTACTTGGTCCATGGCAGTCCGGCTTTCTCCGCGGCGGCGACATATTGGTCAAGATCCTGCGCGGTGTTGAGGGTTCCGGTTTGATAATAATTGCGATACCAGGAGCCCGTCACCTCAAAAGCGGTCCGGGAGTCCCAGACCCCGTGCCAGTTGAGCTTCCGCCGGGCTTTGGCGCAGTCGAGCCGGAGGAGTTTCGCCTCGTGGGGCGCTTCCGCCGGCGGGTTGATTTCAAAAACGAAACGGTCCCAGGCTTGCCGCAGCGCTGCAGCGGCTTCACCGACGGTGGCGGCGGCTTCGTCGCCGGGGCCGAAGTTCCAGCCGTCGGCGAATTCGGCCTGGCCCTCAAGGAGTTTGCGGCCGAGTTCGAGGTAGCCTGCGAGGGGTTCAAGCACGTGCTGCCACGGGCGCACCGCGTCGGGGTTGCGGATCACCGCCGGCGTACCGGAGACGGCGGCGCGGACCAGGTCCGGCACCAGCCGGTCGGCGGCCCAGTCGCCGCCGCCGATCACGTTGCCGGCGCGGCCGCTCGCCACCAGCACCCGGCCGTCGTGGAAAAAGGCCCGGCGGTAGGAGGCGGTGACCAGCTCGGCGCAGCCCTTGGATGCGCTGTAGGGGTCGTGGCCGCCCATCGCCTCGTCTTCGCGATAGCCCTCGTGGCGCTCGCGGTTTTCGTAACACTTGTCGCTGGTGACGACCACCGCCGCCCGCACCGAGGGGGTGCGGCGGATTGCTTCAAGCACGTTGACCGTCCCCATCACGTTGACCGCAAAGGTCGCCGCGGGTTCGGTATAGGAGCGCCGCACCAGGGGTTGGGCCGCGAGGTGAAAGACGATTTCCGGCCGGAAGCGCTGAAGGGCGGCGGCGAGGCCGGCTTCATCGCGGATGTCGCACCAGCAATGGTCGGCGAATTGGAGCGAGGAACCCAGGAGGTTCAAGTGGTTGGGCTCGGTATCCGGCGGCAGCGCGAGGCCGCAGACGTCGGCTCCGAGCCGGTTCAGCCACCAGCTCAGGTGGGAGCCTTTGAAACCGGAGTGGCCGGTTACGAGCACGCGTTTTTTGCGATAGATGTCGCCGAACATGGTTATTTGCTCCAGAATTTGGTCCAGGGCGCGCGCTTTTCGTTCCAGAGATCGTTGAGGAGTTTGTGTTCGCGCGGGGTGTCCATGCACTGCCAGTAACCGTGGTGGGAGTACGCGGCCATCTCGCCGTCGGTGACCGCCTGCGACAGCGGGGCTTGCTCAAGCACCGTGCTTTCGTCCTCGTTGAGATAGCGGGTGATGAAATCGCGCTTGAGGACCATGAAGCCGCCATTGATGTAGCCGGCGAGGTGGGCCGGCTTTTCGGCAAAGGCGCGGACCAGGCCGTGGTCAAAGACCAGTTCGCCGAAGCGCCCCTCGGGATGAACCGCGGAGAGGGTGATCATCTTTTGCTTTTCGCGGTGAAACCGCAGCAGGGCCTCGATATCGAGGTCGGACACCGCGTCGCCGTAGGTGAGGAAAAAGTCTTCGTCGCCGGCTTTGAGGTAGCGCGCCGCCCGGGCGACCCGGCCGCCGGTCATGGTTTCGATGCCGGTGTTGCACAAGGTGACTTCCCAGTCGCTTTCGCCGCAATCCTGGTGGTAGGTGATTTTTTCCTGCTTGCCGAGCTCAATGGTGACATCGCAGTTGCGGGCTTTGAAGTTGACGAAGTAGTCGATGAAATTTTCACGCTTGTAGCCGAGGCAGAGGATGAAGCTCCGCACGCCGAAGGCGGCGTAGCCGCGCATGATGTGCCAGATGATCGGAAATTCACCGATCGGCACCATCGGCTTCGGCAGCAATTCGGTGACATCGCGCAGCCGGGTGCCTTTGCCGCCGCAAAGGATCATCGCCGGGGGCATCGCTTGCTCAATCGGCTTTTTCATCGTCCGCAGTCCCTTTCCTCGTCGCATTTTTCCGGACTAAATATAGCACGCTTTCGGAAGAATGCGACAAGCTTCGTCGCAAAAGCCGGATTTCGTTCCGGTTTCGCCGACTCAGGGCACGAGTTTAAGCGCTTCGGCGTTGCCGGAGCCGATCCTTGCTTTGACTTCACCGGGGACGTCGAGGTGGTGGAGTTTGAGCATTGCCGCTTCGGGCGAGCGCAGCGGCGCGCCAGTGCCGAAGAGGAGTTTCGCCCCCCGGGTGTTTGCGGCGCGTTCCTGGAGCCAGCCGTAGTAGAGGCCGCCGCCGCGGTTGAATTCGCCGTAGAGGTTGGGAAGCTCGGCCGCTTCGGCGGGAAGAGGGGCGTCGAGTCGGATGAAGTTGGCGCCGGGTACCGCGCGGATCAATCTAAGCGCTTCGTCCCACGGCTGCGGCGCTTCGGGTTCGAGGAAGTGGCGCTGGCGGAAGTTGACGATTTCGGCCGGCAGCAGCACCGGAATGCCGAGTTCCCCGGCGAGCTGCGCGAGCTTGACCGCCGCCGGATCGTCGGCGCCATAGCGGTGATACGCCGGCAGCAGCCTGAGGGCGCGGAAGTCCTCGTGGCGGACAAAGTATGTCAGCTCCTCCGCCGCCTGCGGCAGCCGGGGATCGATGGTGGCGGCGGCACTGAAGAAGTCGCGGTGCGGCGCGATCCACGAAGCAAGTTCGCGATTGGCCATAGAGGTGTCGGAGTAGAGGATGCCGCCGTTGTTGACGGTGAGCGCGCCTGTGCAACCGAGCCTTTTCAGGTCGGCGCGGACTTCGGGGGCGGTATGGCGGGGCACGGTGCGGAAAGGCCAGGTGCCGAGCGAGCAATTGATGTCGAAAAATTTCATTTGGCTTGTCCTTTGGCGGAAGATTTGCGTCGGGCTTCGATCCGTCGCCAGTTGCCGGAGAGGATCTGTTCGAGTTCGAGTTCGCCGAGTCTGGCTGCGGCGAGTTTGGCGACGCCTTCTTCCATCGACATATCGGTGGCGAAGAGGACGCGGGAAGCGCCGACCGCGTCGACGGTGCGGCGGACGATGCCGGCGTCGCAGACCGAGCCTCCGAGGTCGATGAAGTAGCGGTCGCTGTCGATGCCATTGAGCACACGCAGATTCCATTCCCAGTCGCCGCCGCCGCCGATGTGGGCTTGGATCAAAGTGGTGTCGGGGAACATTTCGAGCGCTTTGAGAAAGTGTCCGGCGTGGCTCAGGCGGGGCTGGCGGGCGATGGTGTCGGGGTCGGTGACTTTGCCGGCGTGCATCAGGACCGGAATGCCCCAATTGGCGGCGGCGTCCATCACCGGGCGCTGGCCTTCGTCGCAGACGAGGAGCTGGTGATAGAGCTTGACTCCGACCATGCCGAGTTTGACGCAGCGGTCGATTTCGGCGACGGCGGCTTTGGGGTCGCGCGGATCGACGAAGGCGAAGCCGAAGAAACGTTTGGATTGTTTCATCGCGTCGAGCGTGACGTCGTTGGCGAGTCTGATTTCCGCGCCGGTGACGGTTTCGCTGGTGATCGGGTTGGAGATGCCGATCCGGTCGATGCCGAGGAGATCGGCGGCGCGGAGCAGCCGTTCGAGGGCGGCGGAGTCGACACGGCCGGATTGGTCCCCGGACCAGAGATGGTTGTGCATGTCGACGGCGTGAAACCGCGACGGGATTTTTTTCCACATATTCTTGAACCTCCTTGTGTGTTTGGTACTATGGTCCAGGGCCCCGCCCTGGCGCAGAGTCAAGAGGGCGCGAAGCCCTCTTGCGGTGTGCGAGGCGGGCCTCGCCGTTCCCGCTCCGGGCGAAGCCCCAGCTCAAGTAGGCGGAACGAAAGT
>CAZRFG010000122.1:0-9885 GCA_964599205.1 uncultured Victivallaceae bacterium | reverse complement strand
CGCCTCCGTGCGACGGAGGGCGGGATTGGGCGCTTCGCGCTTTTTTTCAGCCTGCGGCGCTTTTTTTTAGTGCCGTTGCGTCCGGCGCACGTGCTCAAATAGAAATATCGTCGCCGCCTGCGCCGCATTCAACGACTCAAACCCGCCCGGCATCGGAATCGTCGCACGCGCCGCCCCCGCCAACTCCCCCACCCCCGTACTCTCACAACCGATCACCAAGATCGTCCGCTCAAACAAATCCGCACACGTAAAACAACTCTCCCCGCAATGCGGATCGGTCAAATACACCTTTTCCAACCCCAGCTTCGCCCCCGCTTCCCGCATCTCCCCCAAATCCGCGAAATACCGCAGCTTCATCGCAAACTGCGACCCCAGCGCCGACCGGATCGCCTTGTCCCCAAAGGGATCAATCGACCCCGCCGTCAACCACAATTCATGCAGCCCCGCCGCCCGCGCCGTCCGGCAGATCGTCCCGAAATTCCCCGGATCCCCCACCCGGTCCAACGCCAGCACAAAAGGATCCGTCACCTGCTCCCCATGCCCCGCCGGCTCCGGCACCCTCGCCACCGCCAGCACCCCCTGACTCCGCACCGTCCCCGCCAGCTTGTCAAACTCCGGCTCCGGCAAGACATAACACGGCGCCGCCGACGGCGCCAAATCCCGCGTTGCCTCCGTCCGCAACGAAAATTCAATCAGATCCGGCCGCGCCGCCGTCAACTCCGTCACCGATCGCAAACCCTCGCAGACACAACAGTCCGACTTCTTGCGCCCGTGCCGGGTGTAAAGACTCTGCAGCAACGCCCGCTGCGCCCTGGTCAACTCCATCATGCCCCCTCTCCGGAGAAAATACTCTTCTTCACCGGCGGCTCGATCATCACCCGGAACCCGATGTCATTCTCCCCGTTGAGCGAACTGCCCGGCAAATAATCGTGCAACGTCTCCCCCTCAGTCCGCGCCGAACCGCCCATCACCTGATAGAGCTGATCCTTGTCCTCCGGATTGCGGACGTATTCCCGGACGTTTCCGGCCATGTCCATCACCCCGTAACAGGAACGGTCATTGGGAAACGAACCCGGCGCCGCCATCCCGGCCGGATATCGATCCTTCTGCGGATGATTCGCCAGCAACGCCAGATCCGACCGGAACTCATTACCCCAGGGATACGTCCGCCCGTCCACCCCGCGACTCGCTTTCTCCCACTCCATTGCCGTCGGCAGCCGATGGGTGAAGCCGCGCTTCCAGGTGAGATACCGGCAATACGCCGCCGCCGCCTCGCCGCTGATCCCCACCACCGGCAGATCCGGCGTAAACGGCGCGGTCAGCTTGCCCTGCTGATCCCACAAATCGATGTAACGACGGTCGGGAAGACAGAATTTGCCCATATACTCTTTGCGGTTGGCTTCGCTCTGGAGACTCTTCCAGAACTCCAGATATTCGCCGAACGTCACCTCGGTTTTGCCGATCCAGAACTCCGGCAGCATCACCTTGTTGAACTTGTCGCCATCGGACACCCCGGAGTAGAAACTGCCCGCCGGAATCACCGCGAAACCCTTCGGCACCGATTTCGGCTCGTCGAGATCCATGGTCAGTTCCTCGCCCGGCCGCAATACCACCGGATAGAAGTACTCCCGGCCGTCCGGATACAACACCTTGACCAGGTAACTGCCCGACTTCAAAAGCTTCAACGGCGTGTCCGGCAGAATCGCATCGTACGGCACCGCGCTGTCGGCGCCGTCCATCTTGCCGGATTCGCGGCGGATGTAGATTTGCGCGCTTTCCGGCCCGGTCAAGGTCAGCGTTCCCTCGTCGTTGCTGATCCGCCGGGCCAGCGCCGCCAGCTTGGGATTGCGCTCCCAGAGCTGGTTGTACATCGCCCGCCAGCGACTCTGGAACCGCTTGAGAAAGGTCCGCAAGCCGTCGTAATTCTCGGTTGCGATGTAGAATTTGAGCTGCTTGTCCAGCACCGAGCCGAGCATCGTCATCAGCTTTTCGCTCTGGTCGCGGCCGAGCGAGGCGCGGTGCTCCATCAGCGACAGGCTCTCCAGCGCCGCCGAACACGAGTTGTTGAACTCAGCGCTCTGGCGCAAATATTCCGACGTCAGTTCGCTCTTCTGCCGCAGATTGCCGCGCGACGACGCATCGAACTGGAGCTGGCGATAGGTCCGGAGCGCCAGATTGTAATAGGCGTCCGCCTGCGCGATATTGTAACTTGCCACCTCCAGCATCGAACTCGACTGGATGTAGTGGACGATGGTGGTCACCAGATACACCGAGCCCAGCGACAGCAGCGCCGCCAGCAAGGTCACCGGGATGATCGGCCGCCGCAGACACAATTTCATCAGCCGGTAAAAGGGATTCGGCGAATACGCCGACACCGGATAACGGTCGAGGTAGTTGCGGACTTCACGCATCAAGTCGAGCGTGGTCTGGTAGCGGTCGGACTTGTCGCGCGCCATCGCCTTCATGGTGATCGCCTCAAGTTCGCGCGGGATGCCCAGGAGCGGCGCTTTGCGGCGCGGCCGGACCAGCTTGCCGGCGACCACCTCCCGGAGCAGGTCCTCGGTCGGCTTGGCGGGGTCAAAGGGCGCGCTTTCCAGGGTCAGCATCGAATAGAGCATCGCCCCCAGACTGTAGATGTCGCTGCATTCGTCGAGCTCTTCGCCGCGGGCCTGTTCCGGCGACATGTAGGCCGGGGTGCCGCTGATCCGGTTGGCGGGTTCGGTCTTGCCGCCGTCGTCGCCGGGGATCAGCTCAAGCGCCATTTTTTTGCCGTTCTGCGCCTGGTCGCGGTCGCGCGAATAGGCGGCCAGACCCCAATCCATGATCATCACTTCGCCGTAGTCCCCGAGCATGATGTTGCCGGGTTTGAGGTCGCGGTGGATCACCCCTTTGCTGTGGGCAAAGGCCACCCCCTGGCAGACCGCGATGAAGATTTCCAGCCGCCGCCGCAAGTTGTAGCGCCGCGGGTAGTCGGCCACCCCGTCGGCGATTTTGCGGATTGCCGAGCGCAGCGTTTCGCCCTCGATCCGCTTCATCGTGAAGTAGACCCCGATGTCCTTGAAAATCCCGATCCGGTGGACCGGGACGATATTGGGGTGGTCGATCTGGGCGGTGGCGCGGGCTTCGCGGATGAAGCTCTCGATATGGCGCTGGCGGTTGCGGAATTCGGGGCGCAGCACTTTCAGCGCGATCTCGCGGTTGAGCCCCGGCTCCTGTGCCGAAAACACCGCGCCGAGGCCGCCGATCCCGATCATCGAGAGGTTGCCGTAGTCGAGGATGTCGTCGCCGCTCGGCAGCTGCAGGAGTCTACGCAGATCCTCTTCCGAAAGCATTTCGCCCTCGGAAGGTCCGAAGATCATGGTGCGGTCTTCGGTTTTGGGATTGCGTTCGTCCTGAGTCATTGACAATCACTTTTGAGGCCGTGCGGTTTCCAGTTTGCGGATATTGTCGAGCACCGGGGTCGCCGCGTTGGAAAAGGCCTCAAGATATTCCGAACTCGGCGACTTGGCGGTCGGCATCGCGTAGACATTGTCCCAATTGAAGTTGTCCGGGAAAACCACGCAGCGGGCCTCCTGCCGGCGGCCGAAGTCGAGATTCTCGACTGCGATCACCACCGCCACGAAGTCGCCCTGCTTGGTCAGCACGAAGTCGCCCGGCTCGGCGCGCAGTTCGCTGCCGGTCCCGCGGGCGGAGTTGCGGATGTACAAATACTCGTCCCCGGCCGAAAAATTGACCGAGCAGCGCCCCTCGAGCGACGCCGACTCCTTGCCGAAAGCCGAATATTTGAAGAGATACAAATCCTGAATGCCGCGCTTCTTGAGCTCCGAGAGCGGCAGCACCTGAAGCGGCGTCCGGCCGTCCGGCTTGACTTCGAGCATTCCCACCCGGCACTCTTTGCGGGGGGCGTAGAGCGGCCCCGGCAGCACCTGGGCCTGGCCGTTGCCCTCGACCGGCAGCGCCGCAAAGGCGAGCTCGGTGAAGTTGTCGAAGTTCTTGCGGTCGCGGGCATTGCCGGTGAGCAGCAAAAAGTCGCCGATGACGCAGACTTTGCCGCCGAGATCGACCAGCGGCAGCACATATTCGGCCTCGGTGCTGCTGTCCAGCAGCATCCGCTTTTCACGCAAACGGAGCTTGAGCTTGACCGCCGAGGCGGAGTAGCGCTGGAGCACGTCGCTGCGGAGTTTGTCCTCGGCGTCGGTCAGCCGTTCGCGGGTCGATTTGAGCTCGGCGGAGGCGACTTCGGCCTGCTTGGTACGTTCGGCGAGCTCTTTTTCCGCTTTTTCGGCGGCGGTCTTGGTTTCGGTGAGTTCGGTTTTGGTCTTGGAGAGGTCGCTCACCGCTTTTTTGAAGACGGTCTGGAGGTTGTCGAGCTGGCGCTTGGCTTCGGTCAGTTCGAGGTCGCGGGTGTTGGCCAGCTTCTGGGCGCGTTCGAACCGGCTCTGCGATTCGGCGAGTTCCTTTTCAGTCGCGCTGAGGCGGCCGCGGGTGAAGGAGAGCGCTTCCTCGGATTCGCGGCCCTTGATCGCGAGTTGGCCCGATTTCCGGTCCAGCTCGGCGAGATCCTGGCGGGTCTGCTCGAGCGTGGCCAGCTTCGCGGCCAGTTCTTCGCGCGATTTGCCGAGTTCGGCGTTGGTGCCGGCGAGCGATTTTTCGCGATCCTCGACCGTCTTTTTGGCGAGTTCGAGTTCGGCCTGCTTGGCGGCGACGGTTTCCCGCAGCGAGGTGTACTTCTCGGCCACCTGCTGGTTCTGGTTGCGCAAATAAGTGAGTTCGCGCGCCGCGTCGTCCTGGCGCAGTTTCATCTGGTAGCGGTTGGCGATCTCTTTTTCCAGCTCTTTCTGGAGTTTTTCGGGGGTCAGTTCGCCGGTGTTGTCGGGGCGCAGCGCGAGTTTCTGGGCGATGATTTCGCTCCGGGCCTGCGATTCGGCGAGGACGCGCGAAATCTTCCGCAGTTCTGCTTCGCGCGAAGCCGAGAAGCCCTGTTCGAACTGGGCGTCCAGCAGGGCCTTGCGGGCGGCTTCGAGCCGTTCCTGTTCGGCCCGCATCTCGTTGATCACCAGCGAGGCGGTGCTCTGGTCGAGGACCGCGCCGCGGACCCCCTGGTCCGGCGCGTCAATCCCGCCGGTGATCATCGACAGCATCGCCGAAACGATGAAGTCGCAAATGACAATCAGAATCGCTCTGTTCACGCTGTCACTCCTTTTCCTGCTCCCGGATCAGTTTGCTGCGCAACGGATAGTTGAGCGAGAGCCGGAGAATCAGACTGAAGATGATCCCGATCAGCGTCGAGGAATAGGCGATCAGCCGGCTGCTGGTCGGCGAAAAGGTCATCACCAGGAACGAACTCACCGTCCCGAAGAGCCCGATGTAGAGCGGCACGTCGAGGAAAATTTCGGCGTTTTCGAGCTGCTTCATCTTGACTTTCGGCGAAGCGGTCTGGTCGTCGCGGATCCGTCCGATCACCGTCGAGGCGACGAAGAGCGCCACGAACTGAAGCATCGAAATTCCGGCGAACATGAACATCGAAACCCGGCCGGCGAGCTCTTCGCGCATCGCGATGGTGATCCCTTCGCCGGGGTTGATTTTGCCGAGCACCGAAGCGGCGGCGGCGTTGCTGTTGAAAAGGCTGCGGAACCAGCCGAAGTGGTCAAAAGCGTAATTGGCGCCGTACATCACCGCGGCGATCACCGCCAGCAGCAAAATACTTTTGAGAACAATCTGTTTTTTCATAATCCTGTCATAACTCCCGGGGGTTGAAAAGAAAATTTATTCTTAATAAGATAGCGGCATTCCGGCGATTATTCAAGTTTTCCGACAAATAAAGTCGGGTCGGATTTGCATTTTGACGCCGGCGGGTGTTCAGTATCGGAGTTGCCGCGCACCAGGAACCAATCAGACCGAGGCCCCATGCAAGCCGTTTTTTTTGATTTCGATGGAACTTTGCTCGATACCGAAGCGGACATCCGGGCCGCTTATTCCTTGACCTTTCAAGAGTTCGGATTGTTGGCGGAGCCGCGGGACCTCAAAATCGGGCCGTCGCTGCCGGATAACGTCCGGATGCTCCGGCCGGGAGCCGGCGACGACGAAATCGCCCGCATCGTCGCGGCCTTTTCGCGCAATTACGACCAGGGCGGCTTTCCCGCCACGTGCTGCTACGACGGCGTCCGTGAGATGCTCGCCGCCCTCCACGGCAGCGCCCCCCTCTTCATCGCCACCAACAAACGCCTCGTTCCGACCCGGCTGCTGCTGGAGAAATTCGGCCTCGCCGGCTTCTTCCGCGGGGTCTATGCCAGCGACATGCTGCTGCCCGCGCGGCGGCTCTCCAAACTTGACATGCTCCGGCTCGGCCTCGAAGAGCACGGCTTGACGCCGGAAGCCTGCGCGATCGTCGGCGACACCGTTTCCGACATCCGCGGCGGCCGCGACGCCGGGATGAGGACGATTGCCGTCCGCTGGGGTTACGCCGGACCGGGCGAATTCGACGACCCCGCGCCGGATCGGATCGCCGCCGTCCCGTCCGAGGTTCCGGAGCTGCTGCGAATGCTTTGAACCCGGCAAAAAATTGAGCCCGAAACTGGCAAAATGGCCGGAAGCGTGATATATTTTTCCAATTCGTTGAAAGAGGATATCCCGATGGCCAGCGCGCAACGTTCCAAATTCCGGCTCTATGCCGAATACATTCCGTTTTATCTTTTGTACCGGCTGATCCATCTGCTGCCGCTGCGGGCCGGTTACGCACTCTCGGGCGCGATGTTCCGGCTGTTCTTCGCCCTCGACGGGCGGCACCGGCGGCGGGCGGTGGATCATTTGCTTCACGCCAAGGTCTGCCGCACCCGGCCCGAAGCGGTCGCCGCCGCCCGCCGGTCGTTCCTCGAATTCAGCAAGCTCCTGGTCGAAATCGTCAAAATGGACCAGCTCTACGATCCGGCCAAAATCCGCGTCTCCGGCCCGCCGGAGGCTCTTGAGCGATTCGTCGCCAAAGACGGCCGTCCCGCACCGGAGAATTGCCTCATCGTCACCGCCCACTACGGCAACTGGGAGGTGGCCGGGACCGCCTACGCCGAAAAGGCGGGGCGGAACATGGTTTCGATCATGCGCCCCTTCAACAACCCCTTGATCGGCGAACTGATCCTCAATCACCGCCGCAGCGCGGTTCACGAACTGGTGACCAAGGAGCAGGGGGTGCGGCCATTGCTCAAGGCGCTCCGCGAGGGGCGCATCGCCACGCTGCTGATCGACCAGCACGCCTCGCATACCGAGGGGGTCGAGACGGTGTTCTTCGGCCAGCCCTGCCGCACTCACAAGACCCCGGCGCTGCTTCACCTCAAAACCGGCGTGCCGATTCTGCCCGAGTTGACCCGGCGGGTCGGCGACGATTTCGATTTCGAACTGGTCTTCGGCGAACCGATCCGCTTCACCCCGACCGAGGACAAGGAGCGCGACGTCGCCGCCATCTGCCAGCTCTGCACCACCGCGCTGGAAAAAATGATCGCCGAACAACCCGAGCAGTGGCTCTGGAGCCACCGCCGCTGGCTCAATATCAATCGCGAGCGCAAACATTGTACCCAAACCGACGCAACCGCGGAGCAATCATGAAACGAAAAGAAGCGCAGCCGGAACTCGATCTCTTCGAACTCGGCGCCCCCGCGCCGGCCAAATCCGTCGCGACCTCCGCCGCGTTGTCGCCGGACCCGGCCCGGTCCGAGCCGCCCCGGGGATTGACGGTTCACGAAATGCGGCAGGCGGCGCTCGGCTTCCTCGCCGCCCAGCGTCCGGTCGGAGTGGCCGGGGTGGTGCCGGCGCGGTTCCGCAAATACCAGGTCGCCGCCGCCGCGTTCTGGACCCGCGACCGGGGCAAGGTCAAGGAGGTGGCGCGGACCGCGATCGTCGAAATTTACGATCACCGCGACCGCTCCTTTGCCGACTGCGCCGACCGGCGTTCGCTGCTCGAAGCGATCCGCGCGCTGCGCGAGAAACGCGAGACGCTGGAAGCGAAAATCCGCGAAGCCGAGCCCGAACTCGCCGACCGCGACGATCTCTTCAGTGAATTCCGCACTTGGCACTACGAGCGCAGCGCCAATCCCGAATACCGCAAACTGCGGCGCAAGCTTGAGAAGCTCCAGCACACTTTGTACCAGGGCAGCCGCCTCGAGCGGATCCGCCGGGCGGCGGTGGCCGATGTGCTCTACCTCGCGGTGCCCGCCGGGCTCTTGGAGAGCGACGAAATCGCGCTCGGCTGGGGTTTGCTCTATGTCCACCGTGACGGACGGATTGAAGTCCGGCGCGAGCCCGATCCGCAGCTCTGCGACAGCGCTTCGCGCAACCACCTCGCGCTCAACATCGCGTCGTCGGCGGCCGCGAGCGTGCTTTTCAGCAACGGCGTCCAGGTCGACGCGGCAGGCAAGCCGCGCTTTTACCGGCCGCCGCGCCGCCGCCTCAAGCGGGTGCTGACCGAAACCCCGTAACAGTTCAAGCCGGAGTCGGAAATGAAAAAGATTCGCCATATCCTTGAATACGCGCTGGTGCTCAGCTGCTATCGGCTGGTCCGGATCATGCCGCACCGGGGAATCGCCCTGCTGGCGCTGCTGGCCGGGACCGGGATGTGGTGTTTCCCCCCCTTCCGCAAGCTGATCCGGGCCAACATCCGCGCCGCGATGCCGGAAAAAAACGCCGCCGAAATCGATGCGATCGGTCGCAAGAGCTGTTCCAACGTGCTCAACAACCTGCTTGAATTCATCTGGCTGACCGGCATTCCGGAACGCATCCGGCGCTGTTACGTGCTGCCGGAGGATATCACCGCGCAACTTCGCGCCCACGTCGCCGCCGGGGAGCGGATTATTTTCGTCAATCCCCACCTCGGAAGCTGGGAGGCGTCGGGATTGATGGCCCCCTATTACGCCGGGGTCGAAATGGTGGCAATCGCCAAGCCGGTGCGCAATCCCTATCTCAATCGCTTTCTCAACCAGGGCAACCGCGAAAAAGAGCACGGCTTGCGGATCGTTTTCGCCCAGGGCGCGATCCGGGCGGCGACCAAGGCGCTGCGCGAGGGCCTCGGCGTCGGCACCCTGATCGACCAGAACACCAAAATCCGCGAAGGCGGCGAATTCGTCAACTTCTTCGGCTTGCCGGTGCCGACCAGCATGGCCCCGGCGGCGCTCAAGCGCTACTGCGACGCCCACGGCATTCCGGCGGTGATCATCTATGGAAGTTCATTGCGGATGCCCGACGGCACCGTCCGCGCCCACTCGGAATATCTGTCGAAGCCTTTCGACCAATACCCCGACGAAAAAGCGGTGATCGAGGAGCTGATGGCGATTTCCGAGAAGTACATCCGGCAGTATCCGGACCAGTATTTGTGGCTCTACAAACGCTTCCTCACCATGCCGCGCGACCTCGACCCCGCCACCCGCGCGCGCTACCCCTTTTACGCCAAAGTCGCCTCCGACTCCTTCCTCGGCAAGAGGGAGAAAAGCTGAACGGGGGAGCGGGCGGGCGGAGCGCATGGTGACATGCCGGTTCTGATCATTTCGTCATGAATCATCTTACGCTGCGAACGGATGCTGTCAGTAGTAGCTGATTTCCGGAAAATCGTCGCGTTTTTCCCGAAATCGCTTCAGGAATACCGTTTCGGTGTTGGCTGGGAGCTCAAAGAATTCGGGAGGAGAGATGAAAATCAGCCGCGACCCGGGATAGTGCCGGGCAAAGGCGGCGCATTCACCGAAAAGCCGGACCCGGCCGGTGGGGCAATCCGGCGCGTCGTCCCGGCGCTGATACGAGTGGATCGACAGCCGGTACGCGTCCGGCAGGAATGGCTTGACCTCCCGCAGCGACCAGCGGTCGTCGCGGAGCACAAGCTCGATATTTTCGCCGCGCCGAACCACGAAA
>CAZRFG010000121.1:1319-9926 GCA_964599205.1 uncultured Victivallaceae bacterium | reverse complement strand
CCCCGGTTTTTTCAGGCGAACAATTTGACCGCGGCCTCGATCAGCCGCGGCGCGGTGTCGGTGGCGGGACCGCCGCCGAGGACCGGCCGGACTTCGTAGCCGCCATGCTCATAACACTCCGGCATCGCAATGTAGCCGAGCGCCGAGTTGCAGAGGGCGGCGACCATCCGGAACCGCCCCGGCATCGCGTCCTTGACCGCGAGCCCGATTTCGGTGAAGGGCTCGGCGGGAAGCGCGGCGATTTCGAGTTCGCCGAGCGAGAGCCGGACCAGTTTGGCATGGTTCACCCGGCCGGTCGCGGTTTTGGCAAAGCCGATCAACTGTTCGGCAAAGAAACAGGCCACCGGGCCGTCGCCCGCGGCGAGGCCTTCGCTGGTCATGTCGCCGGAACTCCGCTTCGCGGAATTGCGCGCGAGCACCGCTTCGGCGGCGGCCACTTCGGCGGCGCCGACGCTGCGGCTCGGCCAGGCGAAATCGGCGGTTTTGATCCTGACCGCCGCCGGCTTGACCGGTTCCAAGACCGGCAGCATCGCCGCCACCACTCCGGCATAGGCGCTGCCAAGCCGGCAGGCTTCGGTGTAGCTGGTCTGGGGCTTCGGGTCGGTGAGGTCGAAGTGGTTGATATTGCCGGAGCAACCGATCAAGGTGGTAACCTGGGGGTCGCCGTCGGGACGGCCCTGGAGCGCGCGTTCGAGCCGCCCCGGCCAGTCGGCCGAAACCAGGTCGCCGCCGACGGTGTCGGTGTGGTTGACCAGATTGACGATCAGAGCCGCAAGACGGTTCTGCTGCCGCAGCGCGAGCACGGTGATCTCGTCGTCGACCGTGCCCTCGGGGCGGAGCGTATCGGGATTGCCTTTGCCCGGATTGGTGGCGACGCGACCGTCCTTCATCCAGTACCGGCGGTTGAAGGCGAGCTTGTTGCCGCGACAACTGCCGGCGAAGAGCTCGGACGGCTGCAAGTTGGCGACGGCCCGCGTCACCGCCCGGACCGCGGCGGCGGCGATCGCGTCACTCTGCTTTGCGGCATACGGCAGACCGAAAAGCGGCGCGGTGGCGGTTCCGGTATGGGTATGGGTGGCGGTGTAGATGAGGTCGCCGGCGAAATCGAACCCGGCTTCGGCCAATTTGCGCCGGGTGACGGCGAGCACCTCGGCCCCGACTTCACAGAGGTCAAAACTGACCATCCCGCCGGTGACTTCACCGCTGCGGAACAGCGTGACGCGCACAAAGAGCTCGTCAAGCACACCCCGGCTCAGGCGGGTGTTGAGATAGCCCGCAAGCTCCGTCCCGTTCGGCGGAGTGATCACTTCGCGGGCGATCCCGGCGAGGAATTCACTCATGCTTCCACCTCCAGGAATTTACCGCCTTCGCGAGCGGAACGGTGGGCGAGCTCGCACAAGCGGACGTTGCGCAACCCGTCCTCGGCGTTGAGCGGCCGTTTTTCGAGGCAGGCCAGCGCGTGGTGCTCGATCACCCCCTGGTAGATGTTGGGGAAGTCCTTCGGCTCGGGCGCTTCCTGCGAAGTGAAACGGTCGAGTTCGAGCCGCACCTTGAGCGGCTCGCCGGGATGACCGGAGAGCTGAAACAGCGTGCCGTAACCGCGCAATACCGCTTTGTCCCCGTAAATCTCGTAGCCGAGATTGCTCAAGGTGCCGCCGAGGCCGCCGCGAAGTTCGCTGAAGGCAACCTTGGCCGACATCCGGCGGCCGTCGGCGAGCTGGAACTTGATGTAAGCCCCGTCCTCGACCGCGGTCGGCATCAGCTTGGGGAGATAAACCGCCGCCAAACCGGTGACGGTCGAGTTGAAAAGGTACTCGGCGATATAGAAGCAGTGGCTCGCGACGTCGCCGATGGGTCCGCCCATCTCATCCGGCCGGGAGCAGCGCCAGGTGGCGGCCTCGGCCGGATCGTAGCCATAGGCGAATTCCATGTGGAAACAGCCGTCGTTGACGGTGCCGAGTTCGCCGCGCCCGATGAGCTCGCGGGCGAGCCGGTTGTAGGCGTTGTAGACCATCATGTGGTCGACGCTCAAGGAGAGCTTCTTCGCCGCCGCCAGCCGGACCAGGCCGGCAGCTTCTTCGGAGTTCGCCGCCAGCGGCTTCTCGACGATCACCGCCTTGCCGGCGTCGAGCGCGGCGGCGGCGAGTTCGGCGTGGCTGCGGTTGTTGGTGGCGATGAACACCGCGTCGATGTCGGGCGAAGCGAGCGCCTCGGCGATCGAAGCGAACCAGCGGAGGCCCAGCGCCTCCGCCGCCGCGCGGCGGGCGGGATTGAGGTCGGTCGCCCCCGCCAGCTCGGCGTGGAGCGGCGGGGCGAAGCGGGCGCGGTCGCAGCCGAACCCCTCCCTGGCGATCCGGTTTTCGGCGATGCCGCCGAAACCGATCAGCGCGTAACGGACTTTTTTCATAACTGTCCCCTCGAAATTACTTCATGCAGGCGTCGGCCACTTTGCAGAAGGCGTCGATGCAGAGCTGCATGTGCTTTTCGCTGTAAACCGGGTGGGTGAAGAACGAAATGGTGCGGTCGGTGAGGTCATGCGCGACCTTGCAGTCGAACTTGGTGTAGTCGATGTTGCGCGACTTGGGATCGTAGAACGGGTAATCGGCGGTGCCGAAGCCGTTGCGTTCGACATAGGCGCGTTCCTTGTACATTTCCGGCCACAGGACGCTGTAGACCGGCACCCCTTCGGCCCCGATCGCAGCGATGAAGTCCTTTACCGGGCAGATCAGCTTGTCTTTGTCGAGCACAAAGGGAGCCCACCAGAAGGCGTTCTTGCGCTCGGCGGTGTCGACCGGGGCATTGGTGACCAGCGGGTGATCCTTCAAGGCTTCGATCAGCATGCGGCCGTTGCGGATGCGGTTGGCGAGGTTCCACGAGTCGAGCCGTTCGAGTTCGCAAAGACCGATCTGCGACTGCATTTCGGTCATCCGGAAGTTGAAGCCGACGCGGCGGTGGATGTAGAGGAGTTTCCCTTCCATTTCGAGCAGATTGAGCCGTTCCTTGACGTCGTAGCCGTGGTCGCGGAAGCTGCGGCACTCCCAGGCGAGGTCGTCGTCATTGGTGACCACCATGCCGCCTTCGCCGCCGGTGGTGAAGTGTTTGCTCTGGCAGAAGCTGAAGCAGCCGACGTCGCCGATGGTGCCGGCCTTTTTGCCTTTGTATTCGCCGCCGAAGCACTGGGCGCAGTCTTCGATGATTTTGAGGTCGTGGCGGCGGGCGAGTTCGAGGATCGGCCCCATGTCGGCGACCACGCCGTAGAGGTGGACGACGATGATGCCGCGGGTGCGTTCGGTGATCAGCCGCTCGATCGCGGCGGGGTCGATGGTGTGGTCGCACGTCACGTCGGCGAAGACCGGGAGCGCGCCGGCCTGGAGCGCGGCGAAGCTGGAGGCGATGAACGAGTACGAGGGGCAGATCACTTCGTCGCCGGGCCCGATGCCGAGGGAAGCGATCGCGGTGTGGAGCGCGCAAGTGCCGTTGGCGACGCTGATCGCGTTGCGGCTGCCGAGCCACTTGGCCCAGGCGGCTTCGAATTCCTTGCCGATCGGACCGGTCCAATAGTTGACTTTGCCGGAGCGAAGCACGTCGGCGGCCTTCAATACGGTGCTCTCTTCGAAGCTCGGCCAGCCGGGGAACGGCACGGTGTTGAGCTTGGCTCCGCCCTTGGCGGCGAGTTTGGCGGTTTTGGCATTGTCGGGAATCATAGGATACTCCTTTTTTGTAAAAGTTCGCTTTGACGATTTGCAATCGGCTCTTTTTGCTTTTATTGTAATTAAGTACAAGAAAGGCATTTTTCAACCTTTTATGATTGCAAAATGTCGCTGAAAAATTGTAAAAAACAACTGTTTACGGAAAACGCGATGAAAATTCTGCCGGACGATGTGCGGATGGAAAAACAGTGGCATCCGGGGATTTCGCCGGAGATGCCGTTTGACCTTACCTGGCAGGCGGGAGGTCCGCAGCGGGAGTTGCGGGGGGACTTGCACGGGGCGCTCCAGCTGACCATGGTGCTGGCCGGTGAAGCCGAAGTGGTGCTGCCGGAGTGCCGGGCCGACTGCGGCCCCGGCGACGTATGGTGGACAATGAGCTGGGAACCCCACGCCTACCGGCTGCTGGGAAAACACAATTTCGCGTTGTCGGTCAATCTCGACGCGGGCCGGCTGGGAAGTTGCGCCCCGTTCAACAAGGTCGATTTCCTGCTCGTCTTTTCGGCCCCCGGCCCGCTCCGCTACCGGCCGGGCGATGATGCCGAACGGGCGGCGGTGCGGGAGATGGGAAAGCGCTTCTACCGGCTCTACATTCAGCGCCCGCCGCACTGGGAGTACCGGATCTGGCTCGAGTTGCACCAGTTTCTGCTGACCGCGGTGGAGTTCATCCATGCCCACGGCATGCACACCCCGCCGGCGGCGGGCGATTACGGGCGGATACTGCCGGCGGTGACCGCGGTGCGCCGGGAGGAAGGCCGCCCGCCGAGCCTGGCGGCGGCGGCGCGGTTGTGTTCGCTGAGTCCGAGCCGTTTCGCGGCGGTGTTCCGCCGCTGCATGGGCACCGGCTACGGCCAATTCGCGCTGCGGGTGCGATTGGCCGCTGCCGCCCGCGATATCAGCGCAAACACCTTGACTCTCGCCGAAATCGCCCAGAAATGGGGTTTTTGCGATGACAGCAGCTTCAGCAACGCCTTCCGCAAAGTCTACCGCTGCCCCCCCGGCCACTTCCGCCGCCGCGAGGACTGAAAACCTACCGGGAGCAAAATCGACCGTCGCGCCGGAAAAACGGAGCGCCGCGATGCGCTCGGAGCCATAATGGTGTTCTTTCCCCACGCGAAGATACCTAGGAATCGAAATGCAGGAATAGGCCGGCATTCAACGTTCGCTCTGTCGCCTCAAAACAAAGCGGCACGGGATTGCTCCCGTGCCGATTTTTTGGGGGTTATAGTACGCTTGTCGCGTCACTTCCTCCCGAAGATTTTTTCAAGATCGTACTTCGATTCGGACTTCAGCGTGACCAGCGTCTTGGTGTGGATGATGCCCTTGATATCGTGGGTCATCCGGGTGGCGATGATTTCGGCAAGTTCGGCGTTGGTGGCGACACGGATCATCACAACCAGGTCGTATTCACCGGCAACCGCGTAAACTTCAGTCACGCCATCGAGACTCATGATGTCGCTGATGACCTGACGAAGCATCGGACGTTCGACGTTGACCAGAACAATTCCTGTAACCATAATGAACTCCTTTCGTCCTGTTGCGGGTGGGGCTCTGCGCCCCGCCTTCCGAGCTTACAATAACCGGACCGGAAACAAATGCAAGCGCTTTTTGACAAAAAAAAGCATCGCCGCGCGCCTTTTTTCGGCTTTCATTGCAAAAATGTGATTTTTTCATTGGTTTTCGCCCCCCGGACGCGTCTCCGGAGCAAAAAAACACTCCGGCCGGGCCTTGACGGCGGGCCGGGGAGAGTCGTTCCGGAAGCGTCTTCCGGTTACTTGACGAAGTAGGTTTTGAGCGGTGGGAAGCCGTTGAATTCGACCGCGCAGTAGCTCGACGTGTAGGCGCCGGTGGTGAACCAGTAGATCCGGTCGCCGGGCTTGATGTAGGCCGGCAGCGGATTGCGGAAGAACTCGTACATGATGTCCTGGCTGTCGCAGGTCGGACCGGCGATGATGAAATCCTCGCTCTGCTCCCCGCGGGCTTCGCAGTAGAGCGGATAGCGGATCGATTCGTCAAAGGTCTCGATGAGCCCGTTGAACTTCCCGGAGTCGATGTAGACCCATTTGTCCACCCCGACCGAGGATTTCTGGGACACCAGCACCACTTCGGAGACCAGCACCCCGGCTTCGCCGACCAGCGAACGGCCGGGCTCGAGGATGATTTCCGGAAAATCGTCGCCGAAGTCTTCCTGGAGATAACGGCAGATTTCCTCGGCGTAGACTTCCATCGGATTGGTCTTGGAGATGTAGCTGGCCGGGAAACCGCCGCCCATATTGATCAAATTGAGCTTGACCCCTTCGCCCTTGAGATAGTCGAAAATATAGCGGACTTTGGCAATCGCCGAGTCCCAGGCCCCGATGTCGCGCTGCTGCGAACCGACGTGGAACGAAATCCCGCAGGGATGCAACCCGAGTTCACGGGCCAGCAGCACCATGTCGATCGCCATGTCAGGGTGACAGCCGAATTTGCGCGAAAGCGGCCAGTCGGCGGTCTCCGACCCTTCGGTCAGGATCCGGCAGAAGACCCGCGAACCCGGCGCTTCCTTGGCGATGTTGCGGACGTCAAGCTCGCTGTCGGTGGCGAAAAGCCGGACGCCGCGTTCGTAAAAATAGCGGATGTCGCGCGCTTTTTTGATGGTATTGCCGTAGCTGATCCGGTCCGGCGAAACGCCGAGGGCGAGGACCCGGTCAAGTTCATAGATCGACGCGATGTCAAAGTTGGAGCCGAGATCGCGCAGCAACTCGAGCACTTCCTTGGCCGGATTGGCCTTGACCGCATAGTAGACATTGGCGAACTGGAAGTGTTTTTTGAGTTCGGCGTACTTGGCTTTGATAATATTCAAATTGACTACGATGAACGGAGTTTCGTGGCGGTCCGCTTCAGCGCGGATCAGTTCCCAATCCGCGACGTCGTAGTAATCCAGAACATTGATTCGCATTGTTCCGTACCCTTTTTTGGTTAAAAATAACGACAGGAAAAATTAAGATTGAAATATGACTCCGATATTCCGGAATGCAAATCCGAATCGATTAATTTTTCGTTTTTTTTGCCCCGCCGAGCTCTTGCTGCCAGAATGCAATCTGACGCGCCACCTGCCGGTAGCCGGTGCCGCCGGTGATGTCGCGCTTGGCAACGCTGTTTTCAGGCGAAAAGAGGGAGGGGAATTCATCGGTCGCCTCGGGCATGGTGAGGCGCATTTCAGCAACCGGCACCCGGTCCAGCGCGACGCCGCGCTCGCGGCAGTACTTGACGAACGCCCCCACCCGGTGGTGGGCGTCGCGGAAAGGCACGCCGAGCTCGACCAGCTTTTCCGCCAAGTCGGTCGCCATCAGCGCCGGGTCGGCGGCGGCCTCGCGCATGCGTTCGCGCCGGATCGCCATCGTTTCGATCATCGAGGGATAGACCTTGAGGATCAGTTCGGCGGTGTCGACCGCGTCGAAAATCTGCTCCTTGTCCTCCTGGAGGTCGCGGTTGTAGGTGAGCGGCAACCCCTTGCAGAGGGTCAAGAGCGCCATCAGGTCGCCGGCGAGGCGCGCGCTCTTGCCGCGCGAGAGTTCGGCGACGTCGGGGTTTTTCTTCTGCGGCATCAGGCTCGATCCGGTGCAGAAGGCGTCATCGAGCTCGACGAAGCCGAACTCCTGCGAGCACCAGAGGATGATGTCTTCGGAAAGGCGCGACACGTGAACCCCGAAAATCGCCAGCGCGGCGAGGAGCTCGATCGCGAAATCGCGGTCGGCGACGGTGTCCATGCTGTTGCGGCTGACCCGCTCGAAGCCGAGTTCGGCGGCCACCAGTTCGCGGTTGATCGGCAGCGTGGTGCCGGCGATCGCTCCGGCGCCGAGGGGCAGCATATTGAGCCGCTTGCGGCAGTCGAGCAGACGCTCGCGGTCGCGCTCGAGCATTTCGACGTAGGCCAGCAGATGGTGGGCGAAAAGCACCACCTGGGCGTGCTGGAGATGGGTGAAACCCGGCATGATCGCGTTGGGGTCGGCGGCGGCGCGGCCGGTCAGCGCGCGCTGGAAGTCGCGGATCATTTCCGCGAGATCGTCGATTTTGCGCCGCAGATAGAGCCGGATGTCGAGATTGACCTGGTCGTTGCGGCTGCGGGCGGTGTGCACCCGCGCCCCTTCCGGGCCGAGGGCGGCGATCAGCGCGCTCTCGATGTGCATATGGATGTCTTCGAGTTCGGCGCGATAGGCGAAGTCGCCGGCGGCGATCCGTTCCTCGATGCGGTCGAGTTCGGCGCGGATCGCTTCGGCGGTCGCAACGGGAATGATTTTCTGCGCGGCCAGCATTTTGACATGGGCCTTGCTGCCCGCGATATCCTCGCGGAACAGCCGTTTGTCATACGAAATCGATTCCGAGAGCGTAACCACGTCGGCGCTCGGGTCGGAGCTGAATCTGCCACCCCACAAAGCCATTTTTCAAGTTCTCCTGCGTTTCCAAGCCGCCGCCCCGCTGGAGGCGGCAAAAGTTATGTTCCGGCACTGATCCGGGCCCAGCACGGCGTTGACCCGGGAAATCAGCAAATCTTCGACACCGGCAAGTTCGCGCAGGAAAGCGCTGTGACGCACCTCCAGCTCAAGCACCCCGGCGTTGAATGAGGATACGGCGGTCAGCGCCGCCAGCTGCGGGCCGGCGATGTTGACCCATTCGCGCTTGAGGATGAGCATTTTGCGCACCTCATCGGAAAAAATCTTCGTCTCCAGCGAATCGAGCACCTCGCCGACCTCGCGACCGGGGGAAGTGTAAGCGGCAATCTCATCGTCGGCATATGCTTTGCCGTACCATTCCTCGAGCATCCGGCGCGTTTCGCTCCGACGCTTCATCTCGGAATATTTGCTGCGGTCAATCATCGCCGGAATCTTGATCAGCTGGTGGTGATGCCGAAAAAGGCCAC
>CAZRFG010000121.1:0-1219 GCA_964599205.1 uncultured Victivallaceae bacterium | reverse complement strand
GCGATGGTCACCGGGTCGATCGCCTCGGCACGCGGAATCGGCGCAAAGGCGTAACACATCACGATGGCCAGAAATATCAGAAAACTTTTGCGCATAAACATTGATCCTCTCCGGCCTCCGCCGCCACGCCGTACGGGGCATGCCGCCGCGGTCTTGCCGAATGTCAGCGAATATATACCCCTTTCCCGACAAAATCAAATTGCCCCGCCGTTTTTTTGTCCAAAAGGATTTGCAAAATTGAAAAAAGACGGCAAATTAAACACATGAAAAGTCGACTTTCACATAAGGACCTGTCAGCACCTATGGAAAAACACACCATTTCGATTCTGGTCGCCAACAAATTCGGGGTGCTCGCCCGGGTCGCCGGACTGTTCAGCGGGCGCGGCTACAACATCTCGTCTTTGACGGTCAATGAAACCAACGATCCGGCGTTTTCCAAAATGACCATCGTCACCGCCGGCGACGAACAGATCCTCGAGCAGATCGACAAACAGTTGCGCAAACTGGTCGATGTGGTCAAGGTCGACGACCGCACCGGCGGCCGCTTCATCGAGCGGGAGCTCGCGCTGTTCAAAATCAAAGCCGACACCCCCGAAAGCAAATCGCAGCTGATCCAGCTGGTCCAGATTTTCGAAGGCACCTTCGTCTCGGTCCACCCCGGCGAATTCGGCGTCGAGATCTCCGGCCGCTCGGACAAAATCGACCACTTCATGTCGATGGTCACCGAGTTCGGCATCCTCGACATGGCCCGTTCCGGCCGGGTGGCGATCTCCCGCGACGAGGAAACTCCGGAGCACTGACCGCACGCCGGATGATTCAGCAGTTGCAGTTATGGCAAAACGCGCGCACTGCGCGTACGACCGCTCCCGCGCGCGTTGCGGCCGGCAAACATCGCGATTCCGGGTCGATTTCCCCGTTTTTTCCGCAAAAAACCATTTTTTGTGCTTGCCTTGCCGGGAAACGGTGCTATATTAGTGGCCCGATCGCTCGAAACAGCCGCGAAATTCGGATTTCGCTGTCGGTGGCCCAGCCGCCATCCTGATTCGAGGAGTTTTTTGTAAAAAAAGCAATACTTTTTTCAAATCGCAGCTTGCAAATGCCGCCAATCGATCTATATTAAAAATCGGTTCGCACATTTGCAGGCCGAACGAAAAGTGATGTGAATGCTCGGGTGGCGGAATTGGCAGACGCGTATGGTTGAGGTCCATATGGAGTAATC
>CAZRFG010000120.1:8105-10023 GCA_964599205.1 uncultured Victivallaceae bacterium | reverse complement strand
AAAGGTTTGAAAAGAAGGAGGGGGTTCGGGGGAGGGAGAAAAAATTTCCTCAAAATTTTTGCGCTCTCCCCCGCGGGGTGAGGGTGCTGCTCGCGATGGTGTGGTTTGGACTGATGCCTGCGGGGTGGGGGAATGAGCGGGCGGGGGTGGTGTTGGATGAGGTTTGGGAGGCGGTGGCGAAGTTTCATTATGATCCGGAGTTTGCGGCGAAGAATCGGGAGCGGTTGTATGAGGCGTTCCGGCCGGAGGTGTTGCTGACCGGCAGTGATGCGGATTTGGCGGTGGTGTTGAATCGGATGTTGCGTCAGGTCGGCGACAGTCACATTGTGTTGTATCCGCCGCCGGGGGTGGCGACGGATGCGGTGAAGCGGAAGTTGGCGGAGGGGCCGGCGCGGGAGGCGGCGGACGGGGGTTTTGCGGTTTTGAATGTGGGGGGAAGGGTTTTGGTCGGCGAAGTGGTGCCGGGGAGCGGGGCGGAAAAGGCCGGATTGCGGATGGGCGACGAGGTTCTGGCGGTGGACGAAATTGCGATCAAGCCCGAGGAGCCGATATATCCCGCCTGGAGTTATCAGGCGCGGGCGCTGCTGGGGCATGGCGAGCCGGGGAGTCTGCTTAAATTGCGAGTCAAATCGGGAGGGAAGGTGCGGGAGCTCGAATTTCCGCGCCGGGCCAATGGCGGAAAGTTTTTTCAGGTCGGGTACATGCCGCGGCTGGCGACGGTGTATGAGTCGCGGATGCTTGATGGCGGGATCGGCTATGTCAAGTTCAATATTTTCGCTCCGGAAGCGGTGATGGCGTTTCGCAAAGACCTCAAGGAAAAGCTGGCGGGGGCGAAGGCGCTGGTGATCGACCTCCGGGGCAATCCCGGGGGGATGATCGACAGTGCGCTGTGGATGGCCTCGTGGCTGTCGCCAAAGGAGATCGATCTCGGCAAAATGAAAGTGGCGGGGACTACGCTGGAGCTCAAGAGTACGCCGCAGAAGCGTTCATACGGCGGCAAGCTGGCGGTCTTGACCGACGGCGATTCGGCGAGCTGCGCGGAGATCGTCGCGGCGGCGGTTCAGGATGCGGAGGCGGGCAAAATCGTCGGCGGCAAAACGCCGGGTTTCTGTCTGCCGTCGCAGTTTATCGAGCTGCCGTCGGGCTTCCGGCTGCAGACGGTGCTGGGCGACTGCGTCCGGGCCAACGGCAGGCGGATCGAGGGAATCGGGGTGACGCCGGACATCGAGGCACCGGCGACGCCGGAGGGCCTCGCGGCCGGCCGCGACCAAACCCTCGAAGCCGCCGTCGCCGAATTGAAACGCGAACTCAAATGATCGATCGCGGGATCAAATAGTTACTCCACCGGGACGAGGTCGAGGCGGTCCCAGTTGGGCGCGCCCTGCAGCACCTCAAGCTTCAGGACCGCCGCTCCGGCGGGAAGTTCAAGCGGAACCGGCAGCCGGAAACTGCGGTATTCCGCCGCCCGGAAGCCGGTGCCGCCGGTGGCGCCTAAGTCGGCGATCACCGGGCCGGCGAAACCGCTGCCGGAGAGCCTGACCCGGACCGGTTCGGCTTCGGCGGCCAGCCGGAAACAGTACTCGTAGCGTCCCGTCCGCTTCACCGGCAATTCCCACTCCAGCTTCAAACCCTCGGTATTCCATCCCCGGATCAATTGGCCGCCGGAAGCGTCGGGACGGCTCAACACGGTCACGGTGCGATCGGTGCGGGAGTAGGCCTCGGCCTCAAGCATAATCGAAGACGCGGGCGGCGCAAAGCCGGGGGCGAGGCGCCGGGTGCGGTGGTACTGGACCGGACGGCCGGTCACTTCGAGTGGACTCAGCGGGGAGGCCGAAACGACCGAGAACAGACTTTCGCCCGGCGGCAGGAGAATTCCGGAAATTTCGCCCTGCCCGGCCGGGATGAAGCTCACGGTGCG
>CAZRFG010000120.1:0-8005 GCA_964599205.1 uncultured Victivallaceae bacterium | reverse complement strand
CGGGTGCCGAAGGCCAGGCGACTGCCGTTGCTGAACATCGCCGCCGCGACCTTGCCATCGGGGCCGAGCCGGAGCGCGGCAACCGCGGCGTCGGTGGCGACACCGCCCACTTCGACGGGCTGACCGGGGCGGCGGTTGAAGAGGACGAGGACGCCGTCGCCTTTGACCAGAACCGCCGCGGGGGTGTCGGCGAGCTGCCAGCGTTGCGGATTGTCGGCGGCCTTTTCACGGCGGCGGATTTCGAGCGCGGCGAGGAATTCGGTCGCGGCGGCGGGTTCGGCATTGGCGGCGCGGAGCAGCCACTCCGGCTCCGGATTGGGCTCGGGCTCGGTCGAAGCGACCCGGTTGGGGCCGACCTGATAGGCTTTGGTCACTTCCATTTTGACCTTTGGCGGCAGCAACAGGACCCCGTCGAGCCGGGCCAGCGGGCGGTCGATGACAAAGGTATTGCCGACGGCTTCAATCGGCTTTTCACTCTGGGCGTGGATCAGCCAGCTCGCGGTCACCGCCTTCGGCGCGGCGAGCCGGTCAAAGACGAAAACAAGGTCCGGTTTGACGAAAAGGAGCTCGCGGTCGAAGCGAGTGAGGGCGCCGCCGTAGATTTTCGGATTGGCGGCATCGCCGGCGACGTAGCCGAAGCCGGGGGCGTCGAAATACGAAGTAACCCGGCCGTCCGCGCCGAAGGTGTGAAAGGCCTGGCCCGCGCCGTCGACCAGCAAAGTGTTGTGGGCGATGGTGCGGGCGGAATAGGCCTTGAAATGGGGGCTGTTGTACCAGTCGGCGTAGCCGCCGTCTATCGCGAGCTTGTCACCGTAGGCGTTAATCACGAAGCCATTCTGGTCGGGATGTTGGTGTCCGGCGTAGTAGCGGCCGCTGTGGAAGCCGACCGCCACGTTTTCGCGGCCGTCCGGAAGGAAAGTGTTGAAAAAGGCGATCCCGAGGTGGGGATAGAATTTACTCTGCGGTATCCCGAGCGGGATTTCCGCCTTGACGCCATTGGCTTCGGGAACCCCGGCGTACCAGAGCGCGGCGCGGTCGCCGGCGGCGGCGGCGAGCTTGGCGGCAAAGGCGCGGTTGATCGGCCCGGTCAAGCCGTGGTTGGGACTCCCGGTGTCGCCGAAGGAGATGCCGAACCCGGCGTCGGGCGCGCTGTAGAGCGGAAAACGGGCGGTCTGCCGCAGCCACGGGTGTTGAAAAAGATCGACGCCGACGGTGTATTTGGACAACTCGACGAAGCGCACCAAAAGACCGGTGCCGTAACTCCAGTAGCCGAGCCCCTCGTTGTTCTCCCCCTCGAAACCGAGCGCGGGCAGAAAGCGGCAGGCGAAGAGATTGCAGAGGTAGCGGTAGCGCATTTCAGCTTGCGGCCCGTCAGGCAGCGAGAGGATCGCCACCGCCGCCGCCTGGGCCTGATCCCACGGGTGATTGTTGGCCTCTTCACCGCGGAAGGGGTGGAGCCACTCCCAGTACTGTTCGCCGCGCCGCCTGATGCCGGCGGCGGCGACCTCGCGCTCTTCCGGGGTCATGATGTCGCAGGCGGCGTCGAAACACCACGCCATCCCCAGCAGGAGGTTGCTCACCGCGAGGTCGTGCTTGCGGGCGTGGGTGCCGCTCTCGGGATCCCAGTTGCGGCCGACTTCGAGCACCCACTCCCGGGCCTTGGCCTTGAGGTCGGCGCGGCCGGTCAGCAGCGCGGCCTGGCCGACCGCGGCCATCCGGCGGCCGGTGGCGGTGATGACCCCGTTGCCGACCTTGTTGTACCAGTCGATCCAGGCGGTGATGGCGGGATCGGCGCCTTCGCGGTAGGGTTCCGGGTTGGGCGGGATCGGCTCGTCGAGCACCGCTTCGGCCTGGCTGACAATGGCGGCGGGATCGGGGTGATCGTATTCGGCCAGCGCCTTCAGCCGGGGCCGGGGCCGGGCGGCGAAGGCGGCGAAATCGAATGCGGGAAGCCGCCAGTCCTGCGACGGCGACGGCACCACCAGCGCGTCGGCGGCGAAGATTTCGCCGGTCGCGCCGTCGGCGACCCGGTAGTAGGCGATCCCCGGCCCGAGCGGAGCGGCGGGGACGAAGAAGGGTTCGCGCAACTCCTTCGCCATCGTCTTGCCGGGGGGGAAAGCGGGGTCGGGAGAAATCTCGATCCGGTAGTTGCCGGACGGCCGCTCCGGCCAGTCAAAAAGCGGCAGCGCCGAGTAGGAGACGCGCAACCCCGCCGCCGGATCGTACGCGGGATCGAGCGTGAAACGCAAATTCCGCACCTCGAGCGCGGCAGTGATTCCGGCGGCTTCCTCGCCCCGGCTGTAGAGCTGCAAACCGGTGATCGGAGTCCCCGCGGCGATCCGCATTTTGTTCTGCTGGAAACGCTGGGTGCCGAGCGCGACGCGCGCATGTTTCCACTCGGTCGAAGCCGGCAGCGCCTGAAAGGTGGCGTTTTTGGCGCCGTCGGTCAAGGCGACGGCGGTGTAGCTGAGTTTGACGCCGGGCGCGACCAGATTGCGGTAGTCGAATTCCAGCACCAGGTCGGGGCGGAAAGCGAAGTCGACCGGGAGTTCAAGCGAGCAATAGCGGTTCGGCTTGAGGTTTTCGACCTTGCGGCAGCCGCCTTCCGAGCTGACCCGGAAGAGTTTCGGACTCGACGACGGCGCGCCGATCCGGGCGTCAAACTCCGCCGCCGCGGCCCATCCGGCGAAGAGAATCGCCAGGAAAACGGTTGCGATGCGCCTCATTTGCCGCCTCCATTTTCGCCGCCGCCGAAAGTGATCAAAGCGGGGTCAAAATCGTTATTGCGCCGTTCCGGCCCGCACCCGGCGGCGGCAAAGGCGGCGGGGGCGGGAATTTCGCTGCCGCCGTCAATTAGAAAAAGTTCGCCGCCGAGGAGAATCCGCCGTCCGCCGCGGCCCGGCGACTCGAGCCGCCGCTGGAGTTCGCGGAACATCGATTCGCCGATTTCACGCCAATCGACGGAAATCGAGGGAAAAAGCGGCCAGTCGGGATTGAGCCGCCGCTTGCCGTCGATGCCGAGAATGGTGAAGTCCTCGTCGAGGCGGCGGCTGCAACGGGCCTGATACTCGAGATAATAACGCCGCAGCATGGTGTCGGAGGCAAAGAGATAGCCGGTGCCGGGATAAAGCCGGGTCTGAACTTGCGGGGTGACGAAAAGCTCCCCCTCGCCGCCATCCTGACGCCACTTGAGCAGAAAGATCTCGCCGCGGCGGCGGTAGACCGGCGAAGCGTGGGCGATCACCTCGACCCGGTTGACGCCGCGCTCCCGGAAATAGGCCGCCGCCAGCTCCGCCGCCTGGAATTCGTCGAGGTTGACCAGTGAAATCCGGCCGCCATAGGAGTCGGCCAGCAAAGTCGCCACCGTCGGCAACTCGCTGTCAAAGGAGCTCAGTGCGGTGTCGTACTCCTTGAACAGCGCCGCGGCGCAGCAGCCGGCGGTGGTCTGGCGGAAGAGCCCGGCGGTCAGCCGGTCATAGGCCACCGGCGCGATTTCAAGGCCGAATCCGGACGCCAGCGCCAGCTGCTGAAAAGCCAGCAAGGCGACATAGCTGATGCTGGTCGGCTCGCCGAGCACCGCCGGCTCGATCAGCGCGGCGATTTTGCGGGGCATGCCGTCGGATGGAAACAGCCGGGTGCTGCCGACCCGCAACCCCCGGTTGCCGTCGGCGCGCAGAATGCCGCTCGCCAGCAGCGGCCGCAGCTGGAGGTGGACGGTCGAGTGGGGCATCGCGAACTTGCCGGCCAGCCGCCGCAGCGACGGGATTTTGCCGCCGACCGGATATTCGCCGGAGGCGATGCGGACCAGAATGTATTCGGCCAGGCGGCGATCGATTTTCACGGGGTGTCTTTCCTTGTATTTTTTGTCCAACCAAAGTATAGGACAAAACCACCGAAAAAGCAATCAATCCGGGCTTTTTTGGCGGCAAAAAGTGTACAGCGTGTACAGGGAAAACGATAAAAAAAACGGCCCGGAACCGGCTCTCACTCCGGTTCCGGGCTGCTTTGGCAGCAAACAAAAATTACTTCTTGTTCTTCTTTTCGCCCTTGGGCATCTGAGGTCTTTCCATGGTGGCCATTTCAAAAGCCTTCTGGAGATGGGTGTCCTTGTTTTCGCTCAGGGTCTTGACGACGGCGGCGAATTTGGCCTTTTCGGTGGCGTCGGTGGTGCGATCGACCACCTTCTGGAAGGCGGCGATGCGGGCGTCGTAGTTGGCGGCGATCTGGTCTTTCAGGGCCTTGGCGTTGGCTTCGGAAGCCTCTTTTTTGTAGGCCTGGGCGGCCGCTTTGACTTTGCCTTCGCCTTCACGCATGGCCTTGGATTCGTCTTCGGTCAGGGCCTTGCGGAGATCCATCATACCGCTCATCGCGCCGGCGCCGGGACGGGCCTTTTCTTTCTGGGGCTTGGTCGCCGAAGTGGTGGCGTCGGCGGCGGAGAGGGTTCCCGCGACGAGCGCGGCGGCAAAGAGAGAGAGAAACAGTTTCATCATGATGCAATTTCCTTCTTTAAATTTGGAAATATTACTTTCCGTACAGCCGGACGACCTCGTCCAGACAATCACGGATTTTCAGTTTCTGGGGACACTTCTTTTCGCAGGCGCCGCAGTGGGTGCATGCCGAAGCGGGTTTGCCGGGGTGCCAGGCGTCGCCGATCAGGTTATACGCTCCGGCGGCGGCCTGGGCGAGGCCGTAGACTTTGCGGTAGATCAGCGTCGACATGCAGTCCGGGATGCGGACGCCGGCCGGACACGGCTGGCAATAGCCGCAGCCGGTGCAATAGACCTTTTTGAGTTCGCCGCAATGTTTAAGGATTTTCTCGATCGCCGCCAGTTCATCGGGCGCGAGGGGCGACGGGTCGCTGCCGACCTTGACGTTCTCGTCGACCATCTGCGCATTGCCCATCCCGGAAAGGGCGCAGGAGATCGCGGGGTTGGCGAGGACGAAGCGGAGCGCCAGCTCGGGCACCGAGTGTTTGCCGCCGAGGTTGCGGAAGATCCCCTCGTCGTAAGCCAGCCGCCCGCCGCCGACCGGCCCCATCGCGACCACCCCGAGCCCCTTGGCGTGGGCGTAGGCAATCCCCTCCTCGAGGGTGCGGTCGAGCAAGTTGTACTGGCAGAGCACCGAGCTGAAAGCGCCGGTGTCGATCACTTCCTTCATCACCTCGACCTTGTCGTGGAAGGAAAAGGACAAGTGACCGATCATCTTCTGATCGAGCGCCTTGGCGGCTTCGTCGATCAGCTTGAATTTGAGAATGCGATTTTTGAAGTGGTCCTCGCTGACCGCGTGGAAATGGTAGAAGTCGATCCGGTCGGTTTGGAGTTTCTGCAGCTGTTCCTCCAGCAGCCGGAAGAAATCGTCGCGGCTGTTGACGTTCCACAGCGGCAGCTTGGTCGACAGCGTGATGCGTTTGCGCCAGTCTCCAGTGGTGAGGGCAAGACCGACCGCGCGCTCACTGTTACCCTCACAATAACCGTAAGCGGTATCAACATAGTTGATGCCTTGCTCGAAGCCGCGGATCAACAGCGCCGCAGCTTCATCAAGCGACGGGATCTTGCCCTCGCGAACAACGGCAATCGGCAGCCGCATAGCGCCGAATCCCAAACGGGAGATTTTAATCCCGGTTTTTCCAAAGTCGGTGTACAACATCTTTTGGTTCCAATCCTTCCCTGTTATGAATGACGTTCAACACGCCGGTTTTATTGTATTGCAAACGGAATTATTTTTTTTGGAATTTGCGGCGGAATTCGCCCGGCGTGCATTTTTCGCGCTGGCGGAAGGCGGCGGAAAAAGCATAGCGCGAAGAGAATCCGCAGCTTTCGGCGATTTTGCCGATCGACACGGTCTGCTGGCGCAGCAGCGTCTGGGCCCGGGCGTGGCGGATGCCGCGGAAATATTCGCCGACGGTCATGCCCATGAAGTTGCGGTAAAGCCGCCGCAGATGGGTCGGCGAATAGCCGAAAAGCCGGGAGAGCTCCTCGATGTCGAGGGTCTTGCCGAGGTTCGCGTATAAATAACGGTTGATCCGGTCGATCAGGAACTGCTGCTCCGGCGGCGCGCTCAGCAACCGCCCCGAAACCGCGTCGCATTCGGCGAGACAATTGAGGATCTGGAGGATATCAAGCGCGGCACGGGTGGCGTGAAAGATGTCTTCGGAGTTCTCGCCGATATGGCAGTCGAGCAGGTCGTCGAGATATTTCTCGACGCCGTCGACCATTTCGATCGGCCGGTTGGCGAACTTTTCGTAAATCGCGGATTCGGCCATTTCAAAGGAGACGTAGAGGAAACAGATCCCCTTTTCGTCCGACAGCATCAGATGTTCGCGGTGGGGCGGGATGAAGATCATCTGGCCCGGGGATACCACGAAGCGCTCGCTCCCGACCAGCACCGAGCCGTGGCCGTCGAGGACGAAGAACAGCACGTGCCGGTGATGCGCCAGACCGCGCTGGAGATTGCGCCGCTCCGGCATCTCGGAACGGGCGTAGATGATGATGTTGTCCGGCAATTCGACGGCGTGCCGGCGCTGCCCGGCGTAATACTGGCGGGGCACCGGATGGGTCAGGGCTTTGGTTTTGAAATCGGCAAAATTCATATACCAGGATACTATAACTTCGCTTCAGCAAAATGCAATGGTCAAAAATAGCACAAAAATGGCAGAAAATAACATTTATTTATCCATAATAATCATGTATAATTTGTTTCGGGAAAGGACCAATATGATGAAACGAATTGCTTTTGCCTTGTTGACCGCGCTTGCCGCGACTGCCGCGGCGGTCGAATTTTCGGGTATTTTCCGGGATCACATGGTGCTTCAACGCGACCGGACGCTGCCGGTCTGGGGCAAAGCCGCCCCGGGCGAGGAGGTCGCCGTTTCGCTCGACGGCCGGGAACTCAAGACCGCGGCCGGAGCCGACGGCAAGTGGCGGGTCGATTTCCCGCCGCGCCCGGCCTCGGACCGGCCGGTGGAACTGACCGCGAGCGCGGCAAGCGGCAGCGCCAGAATCCGCGACGTGCTCACCGGCGACGTGTATCTCTGCGGCGGCCAGTCCAATATGGAGTGGTGGGTCGCCAACTCCGCCGGCGCCGAGGAGGCGATCAAAAACGCCGCGAATCCCCGAATCCGGCTTTTCTTCAGCGACCGCGCCATTTCGGAGACGCCGCAAGATAGCGCCAGGGGGCGCTGGTACGAGTGCAATTCCGACACCGTGCCGAAGTTTTCCGCGGTCGGCTACTTTTTCGGCCGCGAACTGGAGCGCGAGCTCAAGATTCCGATCGGCCTGATCAATGTTTCGCGCGGCGCGTCGTCGATCGAGGCGTGGATGTCGCACCCGGCGCTGGCCGCGCTGCCGGAGGGCCGCGAAACCCTCGACTGGTATGCCAAGGAGACCGCCGATTACGACCGCAAATACCGTGAATATCAGCAGAAGCTTGCCGAGTTCAACGCGACCTACCCGAGCCAGCAGGCCTTTCTCGACGCCCAGGCCGAGGCCCGCAAGGCGGGGAAACCGGTTCCGGTCAAACCCTTCGTTCCGGTCGGTCCGGAACATCCGCAATGCGTGTCCGGACTCTACAACGCGTTGATCCATCCGTTGATGCCGTTCGCCGTCAAAGGGGTGATCTTCTATCAGGGAGAAGCCAATGTCGACCGGGCGGTCCAGTACGTGCCGCTGCTGCGATCGATGATCTCCGACTGGCGGCGGGGATTCGAAAATCCCGAGCTCATCTTCGCCATTGTCCAGATTCCCAATTACGGCAAGACCTTCGCCGACTGCCGCGAGAATCCGTGGGCCAACCTCCGCGCCGCCCAGGCCGAAGCGGTCGGCGGCCTCGAGCGCGCCGGATTGGTGGTGACAATCGACCTCGGCGACGCCGCCGACCTCCATCCCAAAAACAAACTCGCGGTCGGCCGCCGCCTCGCGGAACACGTGCTGGCCCGCTACGAGGGGAAATCTTTCGCGGTCGACGGACCGACGGTGAAAAACGTCACTTTCGCCGACGGCGCGGCGAC
>CAZRFG010000119.1:0-10130 GCA_964599205.1 uncultured Victivallaceae bacterium | reverse complement strand
AAACCGACCAGCGCGTCGTCGGCATAGAGCGGAATCTTGCCGTCGAACATGCCGTCAAGCGACAAATTCTCGTCCATTTTGCCGTTGACGTAATTGGTCACCAGCTCCGCCGCCTTGGCGTAGACAAAGGTGAAGAGCGACGAAATTTCATCGTCGCTCAAATCGTCTCCGGTCAGCCCCCGGCGGCGGCTCAACGCCTCGATCATCCGGACGAAAAGTTTCTTCTCCTCGGCGGCCAGCTCCTCGATCTGGGCCAGCGGCCCCTCGAGATACCCGTCCTCGCGGGCGGCCCCGACCAGCAAAGTCGCGATTTCGCGCGCGGCGTCATTCATCGCAAATCAAACTCCATTTGTCGCGTTTCCAGCTTCCAGTCCACCGGCTCGCGCCCGAGCTCGGCCAAATACCGGTTGGCAGTCGAAAACGGGCGGCTGCCGAAAAAGCCCCGGTGGGCGGACAGCGGCGAGGGATGCACCCCCTCGATCACCCGGTGTCTCGTCTCGTCGATCAACGGCCGCTTCGAGGCGGCCCAAGCTCCCCACAGAATGAACACCGTCGGGGTTCTCCCGGCGCTGACCAGCCGCAGCACCGCGTCGGTCAGGATCTCCCAGCCGCGCTTGCCGTGCGAACCCGCCTGATGGGCGCGGACGGTGAGGACGCTGTTCAACAGCAGCACCCCCTCCTCGCCCCAGCCCGTCAGGTCGCCCAAATCCGGCGCGGCGAGTCCGAGATCGCTCTCGAGCTCCTTGAAGATATTGCGGAGACTCGGCGGAAATTTGATCCCCGCCGGCACCGAAAAAGCCAGCCCGTGGGCCTGGCCGTCGTCATGGTACGGATCCTGTCCGATCAACAGCACCTTGACCCGCTCCGGCGGCGTCAATTCAAGCGCCGCAAAAACCCGCTCGACCGGCGGGAAAACCGGCCCGGCGGCGCGTTCGCTCCGGACGAAGTCGTCGAGTTGCGCCAGATGATCTTCGCCGACGGCGGCGGTCAAAGCCTCTCGCCAGGCCGCCGGAATCGCTTGCGCCAGGGTCAGCAATTGAGCATCCCGCCGGCGAGGATGATCTTGCGATCCTCTTCCGACAGCCGGTGCTCGAGTTCCAGCGTCAGCACCTTGCCCGACTTCTTGACGATCGAGCCCTTGAGGTGTTTGCCGGTGGCAAGCTGGAGCCGGAGGTTCTCGATTTCAATCGCGTCGCCTTCGTCGATCAGGTCATAGTCGGCCGGGTTGACGAAAAAGAGCGGGACGATCCCGAAATTGATCAGATTGGCGCTGTGAATGCGCTCGATCGCCTGCGCGATCACCGCCTTGATCCCGAGGTACATCGGGCAGATCGCGGCGTGTTCGCGGCTGGAGCCCTGACCGTAGCTGTCGCGCCCGACGATGATGCCGTGGCGGCCCGCTTCGCGAAGCGCCATCGCGCGCTCGGCGAAGGTCGGCTTGCCGGCCTCGTTGAAGCACTCGAAGACCACTTTGGAATAGGCCGGGATGTTGCTGCGGAGCTTGAGGTGCACCCCGGCGGGCATGATGTGGTCGGTGGTGATCTTGTCGCCGACCTTGATCACCACGGTGCCTTCGAGCGTTTCCGGCAGCGGCGCGTTGACCGGCGGTTCGCCGATGGTCGGCTTGCGGATGATTTCGATATCGGTTTCGCCGGTCGGGCGGTAGATCAAATTGTCGTTGATCAGGAACTCGTCGACTTCGGGCACTTCCGGGTACTCGATGCCGAGCTTGCGCGGATCGCGGAAACAGCCGGAGAGCGCCACCGCCACCGCGGTTTCGGGGCTGACCAGATAAGCCTGGTCCCCCTTGGTCCCGGTCCGGCCAGCGAAATTGCGGTTGAAGGTCCGCACCGTCACCGTCTCCTGCGCCGGGCTCTGGCCCTGTCCGATGCACGGGCCGCAGCCGGTTTCGAGAATCCGCGCTCCGGCGGCGATGATATCGCCGAGCATGCCGTTGCGCGAAAGCATCTCCAGCACCTGGCGGCTGCCGGGGGCGATCGCCAGCGTGACGCCGGGATCGACCTGGCGGCCCTTGAGCACTTTGGCCACCATCGCGAGGTCGCGGTAGGAGCTGTTGGTGCACGAGCCGATGATCACCTGCCCGACCGCGATGCCGTCAAGTTCGGCGATCGGCTTGATGTTGTCGGGGCTTGAGGGGCAGGCGGCGAGCGGCACGATTTTGCCCAGATCGACCTCGATCACCCGGTCGTATTCGGCGTCATCGTCGGCGGCGACTTTGACGTACTTGGCGCCGCGGCCCTGCGCTTCGAGGAACAGCCGGGTGGCGTCGTCGGAGGGGAACACCGAGGTGGTCACGCCGAGCTCGGCGCCCATGTTGGTGATGGTCGCCCGCTGCGGCACCGGGAGCGTCGCCACGCCGGGGCCGAAGTATTCGACGATGCTGCCGACGTTGCCCTTGGTGGTCAGGATCGAGAGCAAGTGGAGGATCACATCCTTGGCCGCGCACCACGGCCGGAGCTTGCCGGTGAGTTTGACCCCGATCACTTTGGGATACGGAATGCGGAAGGGCTTGCCGGCCATCGCCAGCGCCACGTCGAGTCCGCCAGCGCCGATCGCCAGCATGCCGATGCCGCCGCCGGTGGGGGTGTGGCTGTCGGAGCCGATCAACGTTTTGCCGGGTTCGCCGAAACGCTCGAGGTGGACCTGGTGGCAAATGCCGTTGCCGGGAGCGGAGAAGACCACGCCCTTGGCGGCGGCCACCGACTGCAAGTACAAGTGGTCGTTTCGGTTTTCCGGCCCGTTCTGCATCATGTTGTGGTCGACATACGATACCGAGAGCTCGGTCGTCACGCGCGGGACGTTCATCGCTTCGAGCTCGAGGTAAGCGATGGTGCCGGTCGCGTCCTGGGTCAGGGTCTGGTCCATCCGGATCGCGACCGGTTTGCCGGTGACTTTTTCGCCGGAGACGTAGTGACGGTCGATGATCTTCTGGGTAACGGTGCCTTTTGCCATATTCAAAAACTCCTTTGGAATGATAAGCGCCATAATATACTGCCATCAAAAGCGTCTGGCAAATTGAAAAAACAACTTTTCGGCGTTATAGTAACACTATGGATACCGACGCGAAAACTCCCGAAAAAAACCACCCCGCCGACCGCCTTCGACTGGAATACCCCGCCGCGCTGCCGATCAGCGCCAAAGCCGGCGAAATCCGCCGCCTCTGGGAACAGCACCAGCTGATCATCGTCGGCGGCGCCACCGGCTCGGGCAAAACCACCCAGCTGCCCAAAATCGCGCTCGAACTCGGCTGCGGCCGGCGCGGCCGGATCGGCTGCACCCAGCCGCGGCGGCTGGCCGCCACCGCGATGGCCCGGCGGGTCGCCGCCGAGCTCGAAGTCGAGTGCGGCGAAGAGGTCGGCTACCAGGTCCGCTTCGACAACCGGACCGGCCGGGATACCGTGCTCAAATTCATGACCGACGGCATCCTCCTCGCCGAAACCGCCGCCGACCGGATGCTCCGGCAGTACGATTGTCTGATCATCGACGAAGCCCACGAACGCAGTCTCAACATCGACTTCATCCTCGGCTACCTCAAGAATCTCGCCGCCAAGCGGCCCGACCTCAAAATCGCGATTTCATCGGCCACGCTCGACGTCACCGCCTTCTCGCGCTTTTTTGACGACGCCCCGGTGGTCGAGGTCGAGGGGCGGACCTATCCGGTCGAGGATTACTACCTCGAGCCCGAGAGCGCCGACGAGGAGCTTGCCGACCACGTCGGGCGCGCGGTCGATTTCCTGACCGAGCTCGATGCCAAGGGCGATATCCTGGTCTTTCTCCCCGGCGAGCGCGAAATTCGCGACTGCGCCGAGCTCCTCACCGGGCGGCAGTTGCGCTCAAGTGAAGTCCTGCCGCTTTACGCCCGGCTCGCCGCCGCCGAACAGCAGAAGGTGTTCCAGCGCGGCTCCCGCCGCCGGATCATCCTCGCCACCAACGTCGCCGAAACTTCGCTCACCATTCCCGGCATCCGCTTCTGTATCGACTCCGGCCTCGCCCGAATCAGCCGCTACAAGCCCGCGACCCGGATCCAGCAGCTTCAGATCGAGCGCATTTCGCAGGCCAGCGCCCGCCAGCGCCGGGGCCGCTGCGGCCGTACCGCCGACGGGGTCTGCGTCCATTTGTACAGCGAAGACGACTTCAATCGCTTCCCCGAGTACACCGATCCCGAGATCAAGCGCACCTCGCTCGCCGGGGTGATCCTCCAGATGGCGGCGCTCCACCTCCCGCGAATCGACCGTTTCCCGTTCATCGATCCGCCGCCCGCGCCGCTGATCCGCGAAGGGATGAACACCCTCGAAGACCTGCTGGCGATCCAGCCCGGCGGCAAAGTCACCGCCGAGGGCTGGCGCTTGAGCGCGCTTCCGATCGACCCCCATCTCGGCAAAATGCTGCTGACCGCGCAGAAGCTCGGCGTGCTGCCCGAACTGCTGGTGATCAGCGCTTTCCTCTCGATCAGCGACCCCCGCGAGCGGCCGAACGACCGCCAACAGGCGGCCGACGACGCCCACCGCCGCTTCGCCGACGAGCAGTCCGACTTCCTCGGCATCCTCAAACTCTGGAACCTCATCTACACCGCGCTCGGCGAAAATTTCTCCAAAAGCGCGCTGCGGCGCTACGCCAAAAGCAATTTCCTCAATTTCAACCGCCTCAACGAGTGGTTCAACCTGATCGACGACCTCGCCGAGAGCTGCGCCGAAAACGAGTGGAAAGCGGCTTCGTGGAAGAAGGGAGTTTTTGAACTCCTCGACTACGAGCGGATTCACCTCGCCCTCCTCTCCGGCATCCCCCGCCAGTTCGCCAAGTATGTCCCCGAGTACCAATATTACCTCGGCACCGGCGGCCGCAAATACGTGATTTTCCCGGGCTCCGGCCTCTTCAAGCGCAAGAAGCCTCCGGCCTGGCTCCTCAGCTTCGCGCTGGTCGAGACCAGCCGCCTCTACGGCCGCACCAACGCCGAAATCAAGCCCGAATACATCGAGCGCATCGCCCCCCATCTCTGCAAGGCGACCTACGAAGCCCCCTACTACGACCCCGCGAGCGGCTTCGTCTATGCCAAGGAAAAACTGGTGGCGGGCGGCCTGGTGGTCCACGAGGGGCGGCGGACTCATTACGGCAAAAGCCACCCCTGCGAAGCGCGCGAAATCTTCATTCGCGCCGCGCTCGCCACCGGCGAACTCTCGCTCCCCGGCACCTGGGTCGAGCGCCACGCCGCGATGGTCAAACGGCTCGAGAAACTCGAGCTCAAGCTCCGCCGCCCCGGCACCGTCTACGATCCCGAAGCGGTGGCGCAGCACTTTTTGACCTTGCTCCCCGCCGAGGCGATTTCGGTCGAAGCGCTCAAAAAATGCCGCGAGGACTATACCATCGGCGACGCCGACGCGATGCAGCCGCAGTACAACACCTTTGACCCCGCCGATTACCCCGACTTCCTCACCTTCGCCGGGCAGCAATTCGCGCTCGAATACCGCTTCGACCCCGGCGAGGACGACGACGGGGTGACCATGCGGGTACCCGACGGCATGCTCAATTTGCTCCCCGGCTGGGCGCTCGACTGGCCGATCGCGGGCTACCTCGCCGAAAAGGTCGAGCTGATGCTGCGGAAACTTCCGAAAACCGTCCGCCAGCAGCTCTCGCCCCTCGGCGACTGCGCCCGCGAATTCGCCGCCGAGTGCAAAGCCGGCCGGATTTTCACCCAGCAGCCGCTCGCCGAAGCGTTGATCGAATTCCTCGCCAAAAGTCGCGGCGTCCAGTTGTCGCTCCGCGACTTCGAGGAGGGCGAATACCCCGAATTCCTCCAGCTCAAGCTCGCCGAACTCAACGCCAAAGGCGAAGTCCGGCAGCTCCACCGCGCCATGCCCGACCGCCGCAACCGGAGTTCGGTGGTCAGCACCCGCCTCGGCGGAGTGGTCGATTCGCTCTCCTGCTCCGGCTGCCGCAGCTGGCCGGAGAACCGGGTGCTGCCGCCGAGCTGCCCGCTCCCCGGCGGCCACGGCCAGACCGCGTATCCCGCCCTCTCTGACGAGGGAAGCACCGTCGGCGTCCGGCTCTTCCTCCGCGAAGCCGAGGCGAAAAAAAGCCACCGCGAGGGCCTCCTCCGGCTCTTCAAGCTCCGCGCCGCCGACCAGGTGAAATTCATCCGCCGCTCCTTCCGGCTGCCGAACCCGATCAAGCTCGCGTGGTTCGTCGGCATGAGTCAGGACCAGGCGACGGAGGAGCTGACCGACTCAGCCATCCTCGAAGCCCTCGGCCAAGCCCCCGAAACCATCCGCGACCAGGCCGGTTTCGAAGCCGCCGCCCGCCGCGCCGCCGAAAACCTCGGCGAATGCGCCGACGAGAAAATGAAAACCCTTGAAACCCTCTTCAGCCAGTACGAAAAAGTCCACGACCTCGCCAACCGGCTCAAGATCCGGCCCGGCGTCGATTCGCGCGATTTGCGCAATCACCTGAAATTCCTCTTCGGTCCCGGCTTCCTCCGCCGCGAAGCCCTCTGGCGCGACTATCCGCGTTACTTGCGCGGCCTCCAGCTCCGCGCCGAACGCCTCAACGCCGCCCCCGCCAAAGACGCCGCCAAACTCGCGCCCCTCGAACCCTGGATCGAGAAATTCGAACTGGCCGCAAGCGATGTCGAGAACCTCGCCGACGCCCCCGAACTCTGCCACTTCTGGGAACTCCTCGAAGAGTGCCGTCTCCAGTGCTTCGCCCCCGAAGTCCGCCTCCGCGAACGCGCCCCCCTCAACCGCCTCGCCGAAGCCTGGCAAAATCTGCGCTTCTAAGGCCGGGGGGCTTCCGCCGATAGTAATCCCCCAGCCACCCCCCGGCGGGGCCGCACGGCGTAGGGCTCTCCACTTTTTTTGAGAAGAGATATCCTCACGTCCGTGCTTTATGCCTCCGGGTATATCGATGAAACGAGTGCTCTCCCGCCTGAACTGCCGCCTGGAGTCAGCCACATCCCATCACAGACGACATCGACGACGGGACACACGGGCCTCCCCGGTCCAAATCGCCAAAGCAGTCATACCCGCCGCATCCGGCGTCCGCGCCGGTGTGCCGCCGCCCCGGAATTGCAGGCAAAAAAAAACACCCCGGAGAACCGGGGTGTTGGCAAAAGAGCCGGATTACCAGCGGCTGCCGCCGCGGTCGCCGCCAAAGCCGCCTTCACGACGGGGCGGACGTTCTTCGCGCGGGCGGGCTTCATTGATAACCGCTTTGCGTCCGCCGATTTCAGTGCCGTTGAGCTGGGCGATCGCCTTGTTGGCTTCCGCGTCATTGGCCATTTCGACGAAGCCGAAGCCCTTGGATCTGCCGGTTTCCCGATCGTTGACGATACGAGCTGCGCTGACTTCGCCGAACTGCGAAAAGATTTCGGCGAGTTCGTCACGGGTCATCGAGTACGACAGATTTCCGACGTAGATATTCATTGCTTTCCCTTTCCGTGCCCCGCCTCTTGTTGAGTTTTTTGCGGGACATGTGTTGAACTGCGCGTTGATCCCTGAGAAGGAGACATTTGCATGACTCCATAGGTTGTCATTTTGTTTCAGACCCGATTCCGATGGGAGGAGCCGGCTGCCAGGGGGTAACGCGAACGGAAAATCAGTCGGGAAACCGCCGGATGGGCCTTTGGGAAACACGGCATTGCACCGCGTCGGCACTACTTCATAACACTTTTATTCGTTTCGTTTTCATCCTGCATCCGGCAGTGGATTGCGCGTCGATTTTGCCCCGGGCTCCGATTCTTGACGAACCGCAAAATCTTCTCAACAAAACTCTTCTGCAACCGTTTCTTCGTTGTTCTTACTCCGGAAGTTCCCCCGGGGGAACCTGCCGACCTGTATGTAATATTGTATAAAAAAAAAAGAAAATGTCAAGAGTTCATCACCAAAAAAGCCAAAAAAGTGCAAAAAAAGTGTATTTTTCCTGGTTTTTCCGCTAAAAAAACGAAATGTCTTGCATTTTACACCTCAATCCGGTACATTAAAGTTATGAATAAATTGACTGAATATACCCGGGATTGGGAAAAGAATCTGCGCATTGACCCTTCCGAGCGCCGCCGCCGGGTCGGCATCCGGATCGAGGACGGCGTGGTGGTGCTGCTGGTTCCCGCCGGTTTCTCCGCCGTCCGGCTCCGCCGGATCGTGATCGAAAACCGCGAATTGATCGACCGCATGCTGACCTCCGCCGCCGGCCGCCCCGCCCCCCGGCCGATGCCGCCAATCGAGCATGGCGCGTGCTTTCCGCTGCTCGGATTCGACTATCCGCTCGCGGTCGACCCCCTTTCGCGCCTCGCGCCGCGGCTTGAGGATGGCCTGATCAAACTCTCCGGCCGCGACGACCGGCTGCCGGCGCAGCTCCTCGCCTTTTACCGCCGCCAGGCCGCGGATGTCCTCTCCGCCAAGGTCACCGCCGCCGCCAACTTGTACCGGATCGAAGTCGGCGAAATCAAAATCAACTCCGCCGCCTCGCGCTGGGGCTCGTGCTCCTCCGACGGCAACCTCAATTTTTCCTGGAAACTGATTCTCTGCCCGGAGCCGCTGGTCGATTACGTGGTCGCCCACGAGCTCGCCCACCGCTTCGAAATGAACCACTCCCCCGCCTTCTGGCAAAACGTCGCCAAGCTCTGCCCCCGTTACCGGGTCTGGGAGAAACTCCTGCGCGACGAAGGCGAACGCTTCCGCCACTGGAATTTGTAACTCCCCGCTCACGCCCCGCCCCGAAAATATGCCGGCGACAAAACTTTATAAAAACCGGTTTATAGATTTGTAAATCCTGAATTTGACGGCATATTATAGTTGAAACAAAGTGATTGCAACCCAATACAAGGAAACACGCTTATGTTCATGGAACCTACTTTCCGCTGGTACGGCCCCAAAGACGGGGTGCCGCTGTCCCATATCCGCCAAACCGGAGCCACCGGCATCGTGACCTCGCTCCACGAAATTCCCTACGGCGACATCTGGCCGGTCGAGGCGATCCGCGAACGCTGCCGGATCATCGAAGACGCCGGCATGAACTGGAGCGTCATCGAGAGTTTGCCGGTGCACGAAGACATCAAGCTCGGCGCCGCCTCGGTCGGCAAACTCCTCGAGAACTACAAACAGTCGATCCGCAACCTGGGCGCCGTCCACAACGCCCCCCGGGTGATCATCTACAACTTCATGCCCGTCCTCGACTGGGTCCGCACCGACCTCCAGTACACGCTGCCAGACGGCGCCCGCACCCTCTATTTCGACCAGACTCAGTTCGCCGCGTTTGAAATGTTCATCCTGAAGCGCGCCGGCGCCGAAAAGGACTACTCCGCCGACCAGTGCGCGCGCGCCGAAGCCTATTTCAAAACCCTCTCCGCCGACCAGGTCGAGAACCTCAAACGCTCGATCATCGACAACTTCCCCGGCTTCAAAGGCGTCACCATCGAGGACGTCCGCCGCATGCTCGGCCGCTACGACGGCGTCAGCCGCGCCCAGCTCGAAGACAACCTCCGCAACTTCCTCGCCGCCGTCACCCCGGTCGCCGAGGAAAACGGCTGCCGGATGGCCATCCACCCCGACGATCCGCCCCGCTCGATCCTCGGACTGCCCCGCATTTTCAGCAACCTCGCCGATGTCAAACGGCTGCTCTCCGACGTCGATTCGCCCGCCAATGACATCTGCTTCTGCACCGGCAGCTTCAGCGCCGGCAAACAGAACGAAGTCGTCTCGATGTTCAAGAGCTGCGCCGACCGCGTCGCCTTCCTCCACCTCCGCAGCACCCAGCACGAGGGCGACGGCAACTTCTACGAAGCCGGCCACCTCGAAGGCCGCGTCGATATGTACGAAATGGTCAAAGCCGTCTGCGCCGAACAAATCCGCCGCCGCGAAGCCGGACGCGCCGACTGGCGCATCCCCTTCCGCCCCGACCACGGCCACGATATCATGGACGACCTCGCCAAAGGGCCCTGCCCCAACCCGGGCTACCACGCCATCGGCCGGATGCGCGGCCTCGCCGAAATCCGCGGCCTCGAACTCGGCATCATGCGCTGCTGCTTCCCGCAAGCCCTCTGACGCATAAAAAAACACACCTCCCGGACGGGGGAGAAGACAAAACTTTTTGAAAAAAGTTTCTTTCTTCTCCCCCGAACC
>CAZRFG010000118.1:0-10136 GCA_964599205.1 uncultured Victivallaceae bacterium | reverse complement strand
CTTGTCCTGCCGGGTTTTTTCGTGTTTCTTGATCAGGCCCGACTTGTATTCGGCGGCGGAAGCGGCGCCGAGGACGCCGGTCTGGATGTGGTTGCCCATCTGGAGCTGATAGACATACAAATGTTTGCCGGCGTCGAGTTTGAGCGGAACTTCGGCGCAGAGTTTGGCAAAGGCGGCTTTGGCCTGAGCGTAAACTTTTTCATCATGGAGGTCGATGCCCGGCTCGAGGTCGATTTCCGGGCGCGAGACGTGGAGGAAGGAGTAGGGATTGCCGGCGGCGAGTTCGGCGGCTTCCCGGCTGTTGACGACGTCATAGGGAACGGCGGCGACCAGCGCGGCGCGTTCGACGGAGGGGAGCAAACCGTGAAAAGGAGTCAGTTTCGGCATACGATAAATCCTTAGTTTGAATGTCCCGACGGGACAATGGTGTCTTCGAGGCTGCTTAAGCGGTCATGGGCGTAGGCGAGGCGGGCGATTTTGCGGTGGACGCATTCGCCGAAGTTCGGAATTTCGCAGTTGCCGTCGGGACGGATGCCGCCGCAGGGGCCGTTGGCAAGGCGTTTCGGGCAGAGTTCGGGGCAGACGTATTCGGTCTGCGGCAACCGGCACTTTTCGCAGCCTTTGCAACCGGCGAAAAGAGTTTTGAGCAGCCGGCGGCTGTCGGGATCCTGGCGGTCGGAATTGGCGAAGAGGAAGTTGCGCAGATTCCACGCCATGTTTTCCCCGGCGCCGACTTCGGGTTCGCCGATGTCGCCCATCCGCGGCGGGGTTTCCGGGTAGGAGCGGCGGAGCGTCCGGTCGAAGAGGTTGAAACTCGCGGTCATCGGCGCCATTTCGGCGCGGGCGAGGTAGGAATTGTATTCCGAGAGCCAGTGGTCAAAGGAAGTGAATTCCTCCAGCGCCGCCGCGATCCTTTCGGCGGCGATGTCGAGGCGGGCGCGGTTGTCCACCCCCGAGAGCTGGATGCCGCTGTAGCCGAGCAACCGGCAGCCGGCGGCCTGGAGCTCGAGCCGCCGCCACTGGGCGGCTTCGAACTGGTTGAGCGAGAAGCGGAGCTCCTTGTCGAGAATCTTGCGGAAGTCGGGAGAAATGTTGACCCCGGGATGGTGGCCGGCCAGGATTTTCTCGACCCGCTCCGGGGTCAGCACGATCAACCGGGCGATGGTCGGGAAAAAGAAGTTGCGCAAGCTCAAGTACCAGCGCAGGGTCTGGAGTTTGAGCATATCCCAGCCTGCCTGGGTGACGATGAATTCGGCGCCCGAATTGATCTTGCGGATCATTTTGCCGTATTGGGCAAAGAGCGAATAGCTGCTGTATTGAAAGGGGTTGATGGTCGCGCCGGTCATCAGCAGCGGCGTTTTGGTTTTGAGCCCCTGGAGTTCGGCGAGGGTTTCGATCGACTCAAAAAAGCGGTGCTTGCGGTTTTCGCGGGCGGATTCGCCGCGGATGGCGTCGCCGCTGACCGCGACCAGGTTGCAGATGCCGGCTTCGCGGGCGAGGTGGGTCAGGGTCTTGAGCTCGTTGCGGTCGGTGTGGCGGCCGCTCAAATAGAGCACGTGACGGTCGCGGTTCTCCGGCGACAGCGCGGCGACGTACTCGGCGGCGCGCCAGGAGCGCTCGGAGATGTGGTAGCCGTCGGTCACCGCCAGCGCGGCGGGAATGCATTTGATCGCCAGCACCGCCGATTCGAGTTCGGCCAGGCGGCCGGAGGCGGCGGCGGGATCGGTGTCTTTGCCGGGCGAACTGTTTTCGACCAGCAGTACGAATTCGCCGCTGTTGAGCTGTTCGCGGAAACGGTTGCGGGTCGGCGCCGCATCAAGGTTCATCTGGAGTTGGAGTTCATTCACGATTGATTTCTCCGGCGGAGGTGCTATCGGTTTCTTCGGCTTCGCGCAGTTCTTCACGCGTCCGCTTGCGGCCCGGATCGATGATGAAAAAGAGGCCGCCGAAGAGGTTGAACGCGATCACCAGCGCGGTGTACAGCAACTGAGCGGTTTTGGCTTCGCCGACCGCCATGCCGCCGGCGACCAGCAGCGTCACCGTGGCGACGTCGCGGCCGCCGACCCCGGACGGGAAGATCGGCAGCAGGCCCACGATGTTGCCGATGGTCACCGAGGCGATGATGGTGATCGCGCTCGCACTGTCGATCGACAGCCCGGCGGCGAGACAGCCGAAGACCGCCACCGTCATCAGGTGGACAAAGGGAATGCTCCACAGCGCCGCCCAGAAGGGCACCTGCCACTTTTGGCGGTAGAGGTCGGCGGCGTCGGTCATTCTGGTCACCATGCCGTGCGAGAAGCGGTCGGCGAAATTCATCAGGGGATCCATCCAGGGCAGCTTGCGGAACTGGCGGTGAAAGAAGATCGCGCCGGAAGCGGCGAGCCCGGAAAGACAAAGTCCGAAGAGACCGCAGATGGCGAGCGCTTTGAAATGCGGGGTCAGGGTGATGCCGGGGATGCTGATCTTCATCAGCACCGGAATCACCGGGATGGTCACTGCGATCGCGGTGACGAAGAGGGCGATCATGCCGACGATCCGGTCCATCAGGATGGTGAACGCACCCTCGACCTTGGCCCCCTTGCGGGTGCGGGAGCTCAGCACGCCGATTTTGACCAGGTCGCCGCCGATCGCGCCGCCGGGCACCACCAGCGAGAAGAAGTAGGCCTGCATGGTGAGCGACAGCGCTTCGGCGAAGCCGAGCTCGATATGGAGCACCCGGGTCAAGCGGTACCAGCGGTAGGCGCAGATCACCATGTGCGAAAAGTAGAGCAGCGCGGCCGGGAGCAGCCAGCGGTAGTCAAAGGTCTGGAAGCCGCGGATCACCTCATCGTAGTTGCGGCCGACGAGCATGGCGACGATCCCGGCGGCGATCCCGAGTTTAAGCAGCAGAAAAAAAGTCTTCTTCGCTTTTTCCCGGAAAGGTGAGGCGCTTTTCGAACTTTTCATGATTGACTTTGGATGTTTTGATGGTTTATTATATAAAATAGCATCGATCTCCGGTTTCGGCAATCGGCGGGATTGAAAATGTGCGGTAAAAAATGAATTTTGTGGGGAGTGCGAAAATGAGTTTTCTCAAGGAGCTGTATCTGAGTCCCGAATGTGCCGGCTTGCACCGGCTGGCGACCCGGTCGACGCTGTATCCGTTCGCCGACGGCGAAGCGGCAAGACTGGTCAAAAAGGCCGCTTCTCCTTTCGTCCTCGACCTCAACGGATCTTGGGCTTTCCGCTACACCGAGTCGCCCGACAAACTCGATTGCTCGATCGCCGCGCCGGAACTCGACGACCAGGGCTGGGATCGCGCCGAAGTCCCCCACTGCTGGGTTATGCACGGGTATGACAAAGTTCACTACACCAACGTTTTCATGCCCTTTGCCGAACTCCCGCCGAGTGTTCCCGAAGTCAACCCGACCGGAATCTACCGCCGCAAATTCACCGTTCCGGCGGCGTGGCGGGGACGACGCCAAATCCTCCACTTCGACGGCGCCGACAGCTGTTTCTTTGTCTGGGTCGACGGCAAGTTCGTCGGGATGAGTAAGGATTCGCGCGGGGTGAGCGAGTTCGATCTGACTTCGCTGGTCGAAGCCGGCAAGGAGTATTCGCTCACCGTGGCGGTGGTCAAGTGGTCCGACGGCACCTTCCTCGAAGACCAGGACCAGTGGTACATGCCGGGGCTGACCCGTTCGGTTTATCTCTATTCGACCGCGACCGACTACATCGGCGACGTTTTCGCCAAGACTACGCTGGCGGACGACTACCGCACCGGGATTCTCGAGCTTGAGCTCCACGCCGGATTCGCTTCGCGCGGCGAGCCCTCGTATCAGGAGCACGGGGGATTCCACGAACAGCCGCTCGGCGACTGGCATTTCAAACTTCAGCTTTTCGACCCCGCCGGCGCGCCGGTCTGGGCCGAACCGCATCAAGTCGGCTTGGCTCCCGGTTATATGCACTACAGCGCTCCGGTCGACCGCCGGCGCTTGCTCGGCAAAGACCAAATCGAACTTCCCGAAGCCCTGCTCTGGAGCGCCGAAACGCCCAATCTCTACACTCTCACCGTCGAACTCGTCAACGGCGAAGGGGTGCTGACCGAGGCCACCGGCCTTCGGATCGGCTTCCGCCGGGTCGAGCTCAAGCAGGGCGAACTCCGGATCAACAACCAGCCGATCCTGATCTGCGGGGCCAACCGCCACGACCACCACGATACCCTCGGCAAAGCGGTGCCGTACGAAACCATCCGCCGCGACGTCGAACTGATGAAGCGCTTCAACTTCAACGCGGTCCGCACCTCGCACTACCCCAATGTGCCGGAATTCTACGACCTCTGCGACGAGTACGGGCTCTACGTGATCGACGAAACCAACCTCGAAACCCACGCCTTTTACAACGACCTCTGCAACGATCCGCGCTGGGCGCTCGGCTTCCTCGACCGCGCGGTGCGGCTCTTTGAGCGCGACAAAAACCATCCGTCGATCTATGCCTGGAGCCTTGGCAACGAGTCCGGCCGCGGCGCCAACCACGCCGCGATGGCGGGCTATTTGCGCTTCCGCGACAATTCCCGGCTGGTCCATTATGAGGGGGCGTCATCGCCGGAGTTTTACCAGAAAGTCGATATGAAGCTTCGCGAGCTCACCGACTTCATCTGCCCGATGTATCCCGCGATCGAGAAAATCGTCGACTGGGCGGAACGGAGCGGCGACGTGCGGCCGCTCATTATGTGCGAATTTTCGCACGCGATGGGCAACAGCAACGGCAGTTTGAAGGATTATTTCGCCGCCTTCCATAAATACCACAACCTCCAGGGCGGCTTCATCTGGGAATGGATCGACCACGGCGTGGCCCGGACCGATCCGGCCACCGGTCAGAAGTACTGGTGCTACGGCGGCGACTTCGGCGATGTCCCCAACGACGCCAACTTCTGCACCGACGGGATCGTCTGGCCGGACCGCACCGTCCACCCCGCGATCTACGAATTCCAGTATCTCGCCCAGCATGCCGAATTCACGCTGGTCGATCCGGCGGCGGGCCGGATCAAGATTTTCAACCGCCTCTACTTCGCCGATCTCTCGCGCGATTACAAGCTCGGCTGGGCGCTCGAAGTCGACGGCGTCGCGGTCGAAGCGGGCGAACTCGCGCTCCCCGCGATCGCGCCGCGCCATGCTGCCGAAGTGGTGATCCCGGTCGAACGCAAACCGACCCGCGAAGGATCGGAAGTCCGGCTCCGGCTCAACTTGCTCTACCGGCACGACACGCTCTTTGCCCGGACGGGCGAGCTGGCCGGCTGGGAGACCTTTGCCCTTCCGGTATTCGACACCTATTGCGTCGGCGGCTGTCCCGCGGGCGAAGTGGAGATCGTGAACAGTCCGGTCGAAGTCCTCTTCCGCTCAGGCGACGTCGAAGCCCGGGTCAGCGCTTCCGGCCTGATCAGCTATAAACGCGGCGGACGCGAAGTCCTTGAGCAGGGGCCACGCTTCGACCTCTGGCGCGCCGCCACCGACAACGACGGGATCAAGATCCTGATCAAGGACCGCAAACACATGGCGCTCTACGGCTGGCTGGAGAAGGGGTACGATCATATCCGCCGCCGCACCGACCAGTTCAGTTTCGACGAAAAAACCGGGATTGCGACGCTTCACCAGATGATCGAGTCGAAACTGGAGACCGAGCTTGAATTCACCCAGACCTTTCGGATGCTGCCGGGGGGCGAACTGGTGATCGAGCATACCGTGCTGGTGCCGCCCGACTGGACCGATCTGCCGCGCCTCGGGTTGACGCTGACGCTGCCGAAGGAGCTCGACCGGATCGAGTACTTCGGCAAGGGCCCCTTTGAGAACTACCTCGATCGCGACGCGGGTGCGACCGCCGGGCGCTACCGGACCACTCCGGACGAGATGTACACGCCCTACATCATGCCCCAGACTTGCGGCAACCGGACGCAGGTGCGCGAAGCCGAGTTGCTCGACGAAACCGGGTTCGGCCTGCGGGTCGAAGCTCCTGGGCTGATCGAGTTCGGCGCGCTGCGTTACAGCGAGGAGCAGCTTTTCGCCGCCTATCACACCAATGAGCTCAAGGATTCCGGTTCGATCCACGTCCGGCTGGACTTGCGCCAGCGCGGGGTCGGCACCGCGACCTGCGGCCCGGACACCTTGCCGGAGTACCGGATCAACCCCGGCCGCTACCGCTTCGCAATCAAGCTCGGGATCAAGGCGTAAGCCGGATTTCGCCCAAAAGCAAACCGGCCGGAATTTTCCGGCCGGTTTTTTTTATTGAATTGAGGCCCCGCTCAATCTTTTGGCAAACTCGCCATGTATTCGTGCATCGATTCGGCGACCAGTTTGGAGTCGCGGACGGCTTCGACCACGGTTTTGGCCCCCAGCACCACGTCGCCCGAAGCGAAGACGCCGTCGCGCGAGGTGTGACCGTAGTGGTTGGCGACGATCAGGCCGCGGTTGTTGACGTGGATGCCGGTGGTGGTCGAGACGATCTTGTCCTTTGGTCCCTGGCTGATCGCGATGATCACCGAGTCGGCGGAATACAGTTTTTCGGTGCCGGGGACCGGTACCGTTTCGCCTTCCTGGTTGTGATTGGTGTCGACGAAGACCACCCCGTCGTCGCGGATCTCGGCGGGCATTTTGCTGTATTCAAATTCGACTCCGTCGGCTTTGGCGTAGTCGATTTCCCGCGGCGAGGCGGAGGCGGTGCCGGAACGGACGAAAACCGTCACCTGGCGCGCCGATTTGCGGAGCACCGTCCGGGCCACGTCCATCGCCGAGTTGCCGGCCCCGATCACGATCACCCGATTGCCCAGCTGATAGGCGTCCGGGTTGCAGAGGTAATCGATCGCAAAGTGGACGTTGCCGAGCGATTCCCCCTTGATCCCGAGCGTTTTCGGCCGCCACACCCCGGTGCCGATGAAGATCGCGCGGTAGCCGTCGCGGAAGAGGTCGTCAACCCCGATCGCACCGCCGATGGTGGTGTTGGGGCGGATCCGGATGCCGAGCTTGAGGAGCTCGTTGCGGTACTTTTCGAGAATCGTTTTGGGCAATCGGAATTCGGGAATGCCGTAGCGCAGCACCCCGCCGATGCGGTCACGTGATTCAAAAATGGTGATGTCGTAGCCCTTTTGCGCCAGCAGGATCGCGATGGTGATCCCGGCCGGGCCGGAGCCGATCACCGCCGCCTTCATCCCGTTGCGCGGGGCGCAATCGAGTTTTAGCTTGTCAAAGTGGGTGTCGGAGATGTAATGCTCGATGCTGCTGACGTGGACCGGAATCCCCTTTTTGCCGAGGATGCAGTGCCCTTCGCACTGGTTTTCGTGGTCGCAGATCAGCGAGCAGATCAGCGAAAGGGGGTTGTTTTCAAACAACATTTCACCCGCCTCGGCGATTCTTCCCCCGAGGAACGCCTTGATCATCCGCGGAATCGGGGTCCGGATCGGGCAACCCTCGATACAGGCCGGTTTGGCGCAGTTGAGACAGCGGCGGGCTTCGTTGACGACGTGAAGAGCCATGATTTACTCTTTTTTCTCCCTGACGGTCGCAAACTCGGCCGAGGCGTGTTCGAGATCGAGCTGGGAAAGCCTGAGCAACACTTCCTGACCGCAGTGCAACCGCGCACCGCCGGTGTTTTCGAATGGAATGAAACCGTACATGCCAAGTTCGGGAATATCGGCCATGAAGCCGTTGGCGGTGTGCTTGGCGATGACGGCGCGGTAATGGCCGGCCTTGCCGGCTTCGAGCTGTTCGGCGAGATACCGCAGCTTGAGCCGTTCGTTGGCAGCGTAATAGGCGTTGTCGTTGTTCTCTTCTTTAAGCGAACACTCGGCGGCGACCACCGCCAGCGACGAGGCCGGCTTGGTGCGCTGCTTGCTGTCGTAACTCCAGAGCTGCTGGTGCACGATCAGGTCGGGGTAGCGCCGGATCGGGCTGGTGAAGTGGCTGTAGTGTTCTTTGCCGAGCCCGAAGTGGAGTTCGCTCTTTTCAAAATAATAGGCGCGCGGCAGCGAACGCAAAAAGAGACTCAGGATGACCGGCTTGCGCGGATCGTCCGGCAGCGAGTCGATGAATTTGCGGCAGTTGCGGCGGTCGGTGAGGTCGCCGGGGACGATGCCGAATTCCTCCTGCATCATCGCGTAAAATTCGTCGAGTTTGTCGGGATCGGGGGCGGGGTGGACGCGGTAGAGTCCGGCGACTCCGATCTTCGGCAGTTCTTCGCCGACCGCGGAGTTGGCGGCGAGCATGCACTCCTCGACCAGGAATTCGGATTCGCGCTGGATTTTGCGGCCGAGGCCGTTGATCTTGTCGGCGCCTTCATCGCAGAGGATGCGGATTTCCGGCATCGCGAGGTCGAGGAAGTTCTCGCTGCGTTCGCGGTTGCGGCGAAGGAGGGTGGTGACTTCGTTCATTTCGCGGAGATATTTCTTGAGCGCGTCGGACCAGTCGGCGGGAGCCTCCTTGTCGTCGAGATAGTGCTGAACCTCCTCGTAATTGAGGCGGTGGTCGATCCGGATCAGGGTGTGGCAGCGTTTCGATTCGACGATTCTCCCGGTGGCGCGCTCAATCTGGAAGATCACCGAGTGGGCCGGGCAGTCGTCGCCGACGTGGAGGCTGATCCGGGCGGTCAAACTCTTCGGCAGCATCGGCAGCGTGCGGCCGGGGAGGTAGGCGGTGAAGGAACGGCGGTAGGCCTCGACGTCGAATTTGCTCTTGGGCGCGATCACCGCGGCGACGTCGGCGATGTGAACGCCGACTTCGAGCAAGGTATCGTCTTTGCCGGGGGCGAGCGAGACGGCGTCGTCGAAGTCCTTGGCATCGATCGGGTCGATGGTGGTGGTGAGGCGGTCGCGCATGTCGACGCGCTCGATTTCACGCGGCACGATGGCCAGCGCTTCGGCGTCGTCGGCGGCGGTGTAGGGGGGCGCGAGGTCGTATTCGGCGACCACGGCGTCGAGGTCGGTTTTGATCGAACCCGCTTTGCCGAGGCTCTCGACCATGGTGCCGCGGTATTCCTGGCCGGGCTCGCCGCCGCGGAGGAGTTTCAGCTTGACCCAGTCGCCGCGTTTGGCGCCGTGGAGGCTGCCGGCGACTTCGATTTCGTCGGGCAGCCGTTTATTGAGGGGGCGGATTTTGTGCCCGGCGAGCAATTCGCCGACCACGTGGGAACGCGCTTCCTCGACGATTTCGACCACCCGTCCGGCGGGGCCGTGATCGGGGTTGTCGACGCCGGGGCGGGGCGGGAGCTGCTGGACCCGGACGACGTCGCCGTCGAAAGCGCCGTTGATGAACTGGGGGGGGACGAAGATATCCTGAAGCGGTTCGCCTTTTTCATTTTCATCGGCATTGGGGGTGACGAAGCCGTACCCGGCGCGGGTGATGACGATTTTGCCGGTGAACGAGGGGGTGCGTTCTTCGCGTTCCTGCCGCCGCCGGTCTTTGCGTTCGGCGAGCCTGCGGAGCCGTTTCTTCTTCAATTTGTCCATAATCTCATTTCCTGAGGAGTTGTCGAAATCACATCTACTCCGAATCCGATCGCCCACATGGTATCGACTGCAAAAATATTCCGGAGCCGTTACAAGATACGTGCAATTGTCGCATTTTGCAAGCGGGTTCAGAGCTTATCCCTAAATAAGCCCCAATGCCCTGATTTGCGGCGAAACGCCATCTACTCGCTCGCTAAAACGGCCGATACCTCGAGTATCGCCCATTTTATCGGGCTTCGTAACTGTCATTCCGGCGCGACATCATGCCATTATTTTTATTTAGGGATAAGCTCTTAGGCGACCGAGGGGGAAACGCCACCTTGAGACTGCCAATACGCGGAGCATTCGAAAGAACGCGGGGAACTTGATCGAAGCAACGATCTTTCATCGAGACTGCTTCATCTCCAAGGTCATCAGGCCGATGAAAACCAGAATCAGGCCGACGCTCAAGCAGGCAAATCCGATATCGGAAAACGAGAGCCGGTATTTCAAGAAGAAACATCTCACTTCCAGAAATGTAGGCATATATTGATCTTGCCCGATCACCCCCTCCTGCTTCGGCCCGAAAAAAGAAAGGCAAAAAGCGGTCAAGCCCGGCAAATAGATGAAAATAGAGATCACCAGCAACGGGAAATAACCCAATAGATATTTCATTTTCTCCTCC
>CAZRFG010000117.1:0-10146 GCA_964599205.1 uncultured Victivallaceae bacterium | reverse complement strand
TGCGCTTCTACACCGAGGAGGGCAACTGGGATCTGGTCGGCAACAACACCCCGGTTTTTTTCCTCCGCGATCCGCTCAAATTCCCCGACCTCAACCACGCGATCAAGCGCGATCCGCGCAGCGGAATGCGGAGCGCCCGCAACAACTGGGACTTCTGGACCAGCTTGCCCGAAGCGCTGCATCAGATCACCATCACCATGAGCGACGACGGCTTGCCGGCCTCGTACCGCAATATGCACGGCTTCGGCAGTCACACCTTCAGCATGATCGATGCCGGCAACCGGCGCACTTGGGTCAAGTTCCACTGGATCTGCCAGCAGGAGATCAAGTTCCTCACCGACGCCGAGGCGGCCGAGCTGGTCGGGCGCGACCGCGACAGTCATCACCGCGATTTGTATGAGGCGATCGAGCACAAGGATTTCCCGCGCTGGAAGCTGGCGATCCAGGTGATGACCGAGGAGCAGGCCAAGGCGATGCCGTACAATCCCTTTGATCTCACCAAGGAGTGGTACACCGACGAGTTCCCGCTGATCGACGTCGGAATGATGGAGCTCAACCGCAATCCGGAGAATTTTTTCGCCGACGTCGAGCAGGCCGCCTTCAACCCCGCTTCGGTGGTGCCGGGAATCGGCTTCTCGCCCGACCGGATGCTTCAGGGCCGGCTTTTCGGTTACGGCGACGCCCACCGCTACCGGCTGGGGGTCAACCATCACCAGATTCCGGTCAACCGTCCGCGCTGTCCGGTTACCGGCTATTCGCGCGACGGCGCGATGCGGGTCGACGGCAACTACGGCGGCGAAGTCTCCTACGAGCCCAACAGCTACGGCGCGTGGCAGCAGCAGCCGGAGTTCAAAACCCCGCCCCTGCCGCTCGAGGGCGCGGCCGACACCTATGATTTCCGCGAGGACGACAGCGATTATTACAGCCAGCCCCGCCGCCGCTTTTTGGCGATGACGGCGGAGCAGCGGGAACGGCTTTTTGCCAATACCGCCCGCGCGCTCGGCGACGCCCCGGAATTCGTCAAGCGCCGCCATATCGACAACTGCGCCAAAGCCGATCCGGCCTACGGCGCCGGGGTGGCGGCGGCGCTCGGGCTCAAATAACCGTTGCGAAGCGCGCTTTTGAACTTGCAAAAAGCGCGCTTCGATGCTATTTTACAAAATCTTCCGACACTGTGCCGGATGCAATTTTGAGGAGAAACGGATGATGAAAAAGTTTTTGCCGCTGCTCGTCGCGGCGTCCTTCTGCGTAGTCGGCCATGCCGCCGACAATACTCCCGCCGCCCCGGCCCCGGCCGCGCCGAAAGCCGCCGCCGCCAAAGTTGACGCTCCCAAGGCCGACGCCCCCAAGGCGGAAGCGGTGAAAGCCGAAGCTCCCAAGGCGGCGGAAACCGCTCCGGCCGCGACCGCGCCCGCCGCGACTCCCGCGCCGTCCGTCTCTTCGGTCGACGTCGGCTACTGGTTCGGCTGTCCGGCCGCGATCACCAAAGCCGATGTCAAAGGCGTCCGTTTCGGCCTTCCGGTTTCCGCCGGCAAGGGTTCGGTGACCGGCCTTGAGTGGTCGCTCCTGATGGCCGGCACCGATCATGTCGAAGGCATGCAGTGGACGGTCATCGGCCCCAACTTCGCCTCAAGCGCCGAGGGGCTCCAGTTCGGCTTTTTCAACTCGGTGATCCGCGAAATGAACGGCGCTCAGGTCGGTTTTTACAACTTCTCGCCCAAGGGCGGCTGGCAGTTCGGGCTGATCAACTTCAGCGAAGGCAAGGCGGACTGGCAGTTCGGTTTCGTCAACTACAACGCCGAAGCCCGCTTCCCGGTCACCTTGTTCGTCAATTTCTGATGACCTTCCTCGACCTCGTCAGGCAGCGTGAAAGCTGTCGCGACTACTTGCCCGACCCGGTGCCGGACGAGGTTCTGCAGCGCTGTCTCGAGGCCTTTCGCCTCGCCCCCTCAGCCTGCAACCGGCAGCCCTGGCGCGCGGTGGTGGTGAGAAACCCCGCCACCCGCGCGCAAATCTGTCGCGAAGCCCTGCTCCCCGGCCTTCCGATGCCCTGGCTCGCCAAAGCCCCGGTGCTGGTCGCGCTGGCCAACGAGAGCGAACTTGTCACCCACCGTCTCGCTCCCCTTTTTTCCGGCGTCCGCTACGACCTCCTCGATCCCGGCATCGCCGGCGAACACCTGGTGCTCGCCGCCGCCGCCGAAGGGCTCGGCAGCTGCTGGATCGGCTGGATCCGGCCCGCCAAACTCCGCAAGATTCTCCACATGCCCCATTCCTTTCAAGTGCTGGCCCTGATCTCCCTCGGCTACCCCGCCAGCCGCCGTGACCGCACCCAACGCAAAGACCTCGCCGAAATCTGCCGCTTTGAAAGCTGGTGAGGCGCAGCCCGCCCCGAACGGTCCGTGTGCTCCTCGTCCCGACGGGGCCGGAATGCGGCTTTGATCCTCATCGTTCCGTGCTGGAGCTGAGCTCAGTTCCCGCCCCCCCTGGCGGCTCTGCCGCCGCTTACAGGAGAGGGGGCCGCTTCTGGAGGTGACGGAGGCCTCTTCGGGCAAAAGGTTACGCTTTTCGAGTTCGAGCACTTACCGCATTTTTTCCAATTCGCGCACTTGTCGGCCCAGGTCGGTGAAGCGGCTTTTGAAGTCGTTGTTTTGGCTGGTCAGAACGAGGGTGATGAGGTAATTTTGCCGTTCGACGTCCCCGGTGAGCGGGCCCGGCCGGCTGGATTCGGCGAGGGTGGTTTGCAGGAAAGCACGGAGTTCAAGCGCCATGCAGAAGCGGAGCGCGGGGAAATACCGGCCGAGCGCCGTCGCCGGGAGGGCGCGCATCTCAAACGGGCGTTCGTCTTCAAAAAGAAGCTCGGCGAATCGGAGCCGGGTACAGGTTGCGAAATAGTCCAGCCGGTCGGCCAGTGTTTCGAGGCGCGCCGGATATGCGGCGAAGCCGTCGCGGATTTCCTTGCGTTCCGCAGCGCTGCCGAATTTCGAGTCCAGCATTCGCCGCGCGGCGCCGATTCGAAGTTGTTCCAGCCGGAACCAGTCGCAAGCGGCGTTCTCATCCGGAAATGCCGCTTGCGCATCGGCGAGTTTCTTCAGCAAGCGGTAGCCGGTCAACGCCCCCCGGAAATCCCCGACTTCGACTTTTCGGTCGATTTCGGCGGTCAGGCGCTTGGTTCCCGAAAACATCGGATACGGTAAAGATGGAAAACCGGCGTAAAAATCGAATGGAATCAAGGGGATCGCGGCATCGAAATGTGCTTTCCACGCGGCAAACGCTTTTTCCGGATCGCGTTTGGGAGGATCGAAGATATCCGTCGGCGGCGCGGAAACATCAATGAATTCCTGCTCCAGGTCGGCTTGACGTTGCCAGTAGTCCCGGTCCGGTTTGCCGCCGCTCAAGTAGCGCTGTTGCGCCCCCGCCGGGGTCAAGGCATTTCCGAAGCGGTTTTGGAGCTCATGAAGCAAACGTTCATTGCGGTGCTCGACCCCGAGCGCGGCGGCAAGCGAGGCGGCGTAAAGCGCCAGATTGAGCGCCAGGAGGACGATCGTGAGCGGAGTGAAAAAACGGACTTTTTCAAGTTTGCCGGCCATCCGGAAATAGGCGGCGCAGCCGGTAATCATCAGCAATGCCGCTGCCGCCAGCAGAAACGGCCAGCGGATTCCGTCGATGCCGGGCGCTTCGAGGATTGTCCGCAACAGGGCATTGGGTTGAAACCAGGAGCAGCACATGCAAGCGTAACGGTATGTCAGTGAAGCGTAAAAATAACTCAGCGCTCCCCCCGTCAGCAGCAGTCCCGCGCCGCCCGCGAACACCGCGAGGTATTTCCATTTCCGACCGCCGGGAGGGATCCGGTGCAATAGCGGCAGGAAACATCCTGCCTGCAAGGCGGCGTAAAGTTGCGTCGGATTGCGGTCGATGACCGCGAAAAACACCCATCCGACGATGCCGCCGCAAATCAAATCGCCGCCGATCCTGCGCCATTTCGGGGAATCGCTATGGCGATCCAGAAAGCATTGCGAGTGGATCAGGAAATTCGCCGCCGGCAAAACGAGCAGCGCAAGGAGCGGAATGAACCAGCCGCGATCGGCGTTTTTTGGCTCGCGGTGGTGGAATTCCCGGAAACAATCGGTGTCGATCCAGCCCGCCGCGACGGCCAGGAAAAAGAGCGAAAAAATAAGCATATATCCGAGCACCGCCGCCATCAAGGCGTCGCCGGCCGATTGCGCGGTGCCCGGCCCGCAAAGGAATGCTTTGGCTTGTTGCTGGTTAAATTTCAACGACCAGTTTTTTCAGGAATTTGAAGAATTTCTCGACCGAGTCGATTTCCACCCGCTCCGCCGGGGAGTGGGGGTTCTCGATGGTGGGTCCGAAGGAGAGCATTGCCAGATTCGGATTCTTTTCCAGGAAAATGCCGCATTCGAGGCCGGCGTGGATCACTTTGGTCGGCGGAATCGGACCGAAGAGTTCGCTGTAGATGGCCTGGGCCCGGCGGACCACCGGCGAATTGACCGCGGGCTTCCAGCCGGGGTAGGATTGCGAGACCCGGGCGCGGCCGCCGAAGCTTTTCCAGATTTCCCGGATGCCCTCGACCAGATGGTCGCGCTTGCCGTTGTCGAAGCTGCGGGGAAGGTTGCGGACGGTCAGCGAGCGGCCGTCGAAGATCGCCGAGGCGAGATTGTTGCTGGTCACCACCGCGTGGGGCAGGGCGCTGCGCTCGATCACCCCGTTCGGAATCGCCAGCAGCGCCCACAGCACTTCCGGCTGGACGGCGGCGCTCCAGAGCCGCTTCGGCCGCCCGGCGGGCTCGACTTTGAGGTCGAAGTCCTCGGTGAGATTGAACCGGCTTTTCTGGTAGGCGGCGAAGCGGTCGGCGGCCAGCTGCAATTTTCTGGCCCCGCTGACCGTGAGGCCGGTGGTGAAGCATTCGCGCGGAATCGCATTGTCGAGCGAGCCGCCGCGGAAATCGGCGATCGCGAAGTCGTCGAGCGAGAGCAGAAATTCCACCAGCATCCGGATCGCGTTGCCGCGATTTTTGTCGATGTCCATGCCGGAGTGGCCGCCCTGCAAGCCGACCAGCGAAATTTTGACCGCTTCGCCTTCGCTGCCCGCCGCCGTGGTCGGCACCGGACGCCGCAAGGTCAGCCGGCAGCCCCCGGCGCAGCCGCAGTAGAATTCCCCCTCGGTCTCGGAGTCGAGGTTGAAGAGGATGTCGCCCCGCAGCATTTCCGGCGCGGCGTGAAAAGCTCCGCGCATGCTGGTCTCTTCCTCGACCGTCGCCAGCAGCGCCAGCGGTCCCGCCTGCAACTCGGGGTCGAAGAGCAGCGCCAGCGCCGCCGCCAGGCCGATGCCGTTGTCGGCGCCGAGCGTGGTGCCGTCGGCGGTGACGAAGCGGCCGCCGATCACCGGCGTCACCGGCGTGGTGAGAAAGTCGAAAGCCAGGTCGGCATTGGCCTGCGGCACCATGTCGAGGTGGGATTGGAGAATGATTTCCGGGCGCTTTTCCAGTCCCGGCGCGGCGTGACGTTCAATCCGGAGGTTGCCGACGTCATCGATGACGGCTTTCAAACCGGCGGCGCGGGCGCGTTCGTAGAGTTTGGCGCGGAGGGCGTGTTCGCGGCCGGAAGGGTGCACTTCGGCGGCGATGGCGGCGAATTCACGCCAGAGTTCGCGGGGAGCGAGCGTCGCAAGGTCGGGAAAGCTCTTTTTCATGATCGAAAATCCTTGTGTTCTCTTATTACTGTAATCCATGATCAAAAAAAATCAAACTTTCGTTGCATAGTGTCTTCCCGGAAGCTATAGTATTGAGCCGCTTTCAAAAGTTCTTTCGGCCGCCCGAAAGGTCTGTTTCCCCGCCTGGCCGGGAGCGATTTCGGGACATACCGCTTCGGGTATGCCCCTCAATCTACCCGATCATGCGGAAAAACATCCTCTTTCGGATCGTTCCAAAATAACTTTTTCAATCGGCTCTTGACGCCGCTTTCAAAAGTTCTTTCGGCCGCCCGAAAGGTTTGTTTTCCCGCCTGACCGGGAGCGATTTCGGGACATACCGCTTCGGGTATGCCCCTCAATCTACCCGATCATGCGGAAAAACATCCTTCTTTCGGATCGTTCCCAAATAACTTTTTCAATCGGCTCTATCGAATGAAATTTGTTGAGGTTGTTGTTTTGAAAATGAAGAATTTATTCCCTGACCCGGCTTCACGGCGATTGAATCGCCGCTGCAACGCGCTGATCGTGACTTCGGTAGCGCTGCTGATGGTGTTTTTATTGTTTTATTTCGGACGTTCGCTCCGCCATCTGGTGATCATCAACTGCGACGTGACCCAGCAGTTGTCCCGCTGCGGCATCGCGTGTTTTGTGCTCGGCGTGCTCTATTTCGGGTGGGTGGTCTGGCTCGCCGCCCGCCGTTACCGCGAGGTCGAAACGCCCGCCGACGCCGAACTTCCCGCCGTTTCGGTGATCATTCCCGCCTACAACGAGGGCGAAAGCGTGCTCTCGGCGATCGACAGCGTCCTCGCCAGCGATTATCCGGCCGACAAGCTCGAAGTGATCGCGATCAACGACGGGAGTTCGGACGACACCTGGGCCTGGATCGAGCAAGCCGCCGGCCGTTACGGGAGCCGGCTCCGGACCATCAATTTGCGCCGCAACCGCGGCAAACGCGGCGCGATGCACGCCGGCTTCAGCGCGGCTTCGGGAGCGATCTGGATTACCGTGGACAGCGATTCGATGGTTTTTGCCGATACTTTGCGGCGGCTGGTCGCGCCGTTCCGCGATCCCGGCGTCGGTTGCGTCGCCGGCAACGTTCAGGTGTGGAACAACCGGGGGATGCTGCCGCGGATTCTCGATGTCAATTTCGTCTTCAGCTTCGACCTGATGCGTTCGGCGCAGAGCGCGTCGGGGGTGGTTTTCTGCGCGCCCGGCGCGCTGACCGCCTGCCGGGCGGAGGTGATCCGGCCGCAGCTCGACGCGTGGGCGCAGCAGACCTTCCTCGGCCGCCCGGCCAACATCGGCGAAGACCGGGCGCTGACCAATATCGTCCTCGCCGCCGGTTCCAAGGTCGCGTTCCAGCAGAATGCGCCGGTGCTGACCCGGGTGCCGGAGAACTATTTCGACTTTTCCAAAATGCTGATCCGCTGGGCCCGCAGCAACGTGCGCGAAAACCTTGAGATGTTCCGCTTCGCTTTTGCCTTCCGGCGACCGGCGGCGTATTCCCGGGCGGCGCTGCTGCTCCATCTCGTGATGCAGCTCATCTGGATGCTGACCCCGGCGATCGGTGTTTTCCTCTTCTTGTACTGCATGATCGCGACGCTGGGAAGTTTCCTCTTGTCGCTGCTCCCGCTGCTGGTGCTGGCCTCGCTTTTCCCGATGCTGGTCTACCGCCGCTATCGCAGCGGCGATCAACTGCTTAAGGTGCTGGGCTACGCTTTACTCGGTTTCATCGCGATGTTCTGGGTGGCTCCCTATTCGCTTTTTTCCGTTCACCGCTCGGGATGGCTTACCCGCGGATGACCGTGTCACATTTTTGTCACTATTGAATCAAAGTGAACCATTTTTTTTCTCGATTTTCCCGGTTTTGGCGAAAAATCATTTGACTTTTCAAAGTAAATATGATACGATAACCTTGGAATTTGAAAATTCATTCAATTCAACCTTGGTGGAAAGTTGGTGGGAAAATGATGCATGATCGCAGTTCTAACGATGTCAAAACGAACATAATGCCGGAGGACAGCGCGGTGGGGGCGCCGCTGACACAACTCCGCGATTATTACCGGATGTTGCTGGATTCCATGCCCGAGTTCTTTTTTCGCTCGCTCGGCGACCGGATCAGCGAAATTCTGCCGCTGCTGCACCGGCTCGGCCCCGATTCGGGCGTCCGCCGGGCGGCGATCGGGCGTGATGTTTTCCTGATCTATTACCGCGGCGGCGACGATCATCTGTCGCCGGTCGAGCGCGGCAATCTGCCCGAGCACCTGGCGGCGGCGATGATTCACCGCGCCAAAAAGCCGGCGGTTTTCGACGGCAAACCCTATTACCTCACGGTCGAGCATTACAGCCGTTACTCCGATGAAGCGACCGCGGCCACCGTCTCTTATGATGACCTTGCCGCCGCCTACCGTGCGCTTTATGGCGACAAGGAGCTTGACGCGCTCAAGGAAATTTACACCCGGCTCCGTCCCGCCGCGGTCGCCGACCTCGACGCCGGCCGCCTGGCCCAGCGTCTCCGTGTCGCGCTGGAAGCGCAGCGCAGCGATTACGTCGCCGCCGAGCTCGACAACGATCTCCGGCTGACCGTTTCGCTGGCCCAGCCGGTGCCGCAGCCGGATCTCTTCAAACTCCTGATCGAAGCGGTCGACCTCGCCGCCTTCGTGCCCGGCCGGTTGTACTTCCGCGAACTGACCTCCGGCGGCGACCCGGAGGACTTCACCCGCCAGCCGGTGATGGTGGCGACGCTCTATCTCGAACCCCGCGGCGGGATGCCGGTGACCGAGGAGATGAAGCAGCGGCTGCTGACCAACGTCCGGCTGATCAACCATGCCGAAATGGACGACGTCTTTCACCTCGAACTGGTGCGGCGGCACGGCTTCGTGCCGGAAGACGCCCATTTCCTGCGCGCCGCCGCCGAATTCGCCCACAGCCAGCTGGCTTTCGTCGACCGCAACGCGTTCAACTACGACGACATTTTCCGGTTCCTTGCCTTGTACCCGACGCTCTCGGCGCGGCTGGCGGCCGAGTTCCGCCGCCGCTTCGACCCGGCCGGCGGCAACGGACGCGCCGATGACCTCGGGCTGATCCTCGAATCGGTCGAAAAGGTCAACTCCGGCGACCCCGACAAGGACCAGATCGTCAAGGGCGTCTTCCGCGCCGTCGCCGACTTCGTCGCCAACATCCGCAAGACCAACTTCTTCTGCCCGCAGAAAGCGGCGCTGGCCTTTCGGTTGTCCCCCGACTTCATGGACTTCTACCGCGGCATGGCCGAGTGCTACGGCACCGCTTTCCCGGCGGCCAAACCGCACGGGGTGTTCTTCTTCTACCGCCGCCGGGCGATCGGCTACCATGTGCGGTTCTCGGAAATCGCCCGCGGCGGCTGGCGCACGGTGATTCCGGAGCGCGCGAGCAACGCGCTGGAGCGCTTCGACAACTATGCCGCGGCCAAGGACGAATTGTTCCGCGAAGTCTTCGTCCTCGCCCACACCCAGCACCTCAAGAACAAGGATATCTACGAGGGCGGGGCGAAGATGATCACCTTGCTCGAACCGGTTGACCGCGACCGCCGCCGGCCGGCGCTGTGGCAGGCCCAGCGCGGGATTTTCCTCGCCTTCCTGTCGCTGATCAACAGCGAAGACGACGGCAAACTCCGCGACAAGTCGATCGTCGACCACCTCGGCAGCCGCGAAATCATCGAAATCGGTCCGGACGAAAACATGTTCGACCCGATGATCCTCTGGATGGGCGAATATGCCGCGCATCACGGCTACACCCTCGGTTCCGGGATCATCTCCGGCAAGCCGGGCGCCGGGATCAACCACAAGGAATACGGCGTGACCAGCTTCGGCGTCCACCAGTTCCTGCTCAAGACCCTCGAAGACCTCGGCATCAATCCGGAAAAGGACGCCTTCTCGGTCAAAATTTCCGGCGGCCCCGCGGGCGACGTCGCCGGCAACGAGATGAAGCTCCTGCTCGCACGCAAGGCGGACGGTACCTACATCTATCCCAAGCTCAAGATCGTCGCCGTCACCGACGGTCCGGCGGCGATTTACGACCCCGAGGGGATCGATCGCGAAGAGCTGGCGAAACTCCTCTTCAAGTCGGCGCTCGACACCTTCCCGGCCGAGAAACTGTCGGGCGAGGGGGCGTATATGCTCCTCAATCCGCCGGACGGCGCCAATCACGTCAAGCTGCTGCGGCACAAAGGAGCGCTCGAGCGCATCGAGTTTGAGCGCGATGAATTCCTGCGGCTTTTCCAGCTCAACTTGACCAACTACGCCGATGTCTTCATCCCGGCGGGCGGGCGGCCCTCGACCATCAACGAGGCCAATTACCTCGACTACTTCCCGGCCAACAAGCCGTCGTTCCGGGCGATCGTCGAAGGGGCGAATTCATTCATCACCCCCAAGGCCCGCGAAGCGATCCAGTCGCGCGGCGTCC
>CAZRFG010000116.1:0-10315 GCA_964599205.1 uncultured Victivallaceae bacterium | reverse complement strand
TGGCTCCGGCGCCTGGATTCGAACCAGGGACCAAGTGGTTAACAGCCACCTACTCTACCGCTGAGCTACGCCGGAGTGTTTCAATGAGCATTAAGATACATCCCTTGGCTCGAAATGCAAGCTCAAAATCGTAATTTTTCGGATTTTTTTTCGAGAATCACCGCAAAAAGTCCGGAAGCATGGCGGCAAAATCATTCCGAAGGCTTTTTTCCGGCCGGAGCTTTACTTCCGGCCGGATCGGCGCTATATTACCAGCGACATCGGTTATACGCCTCCCGGGCTCCGGGAGCTCTTTATATATATGATATCCGAAACCCGCGGCGAACGCATGGTCGGCCCCGGGATTCCGGCGGAGAAAAACCCCTCCGGGGGACGGCATGAACGAAAGTTTTGAATTTCAATATACCTCGCCGCGCGGGGAGACGGTCCGGCTGCCTTATTTCGACAGCCGGAACGACGGGCCGGTTTTGCTCTTTCTCCACGGCTTTGCCGCCGCCTCCTTCACCTGGGATGAACTGCTCCCGCTGCTGCCCGACTGCTATCGCTTCGTCCGGCTCAATTTAATGGGATTTTCCACCGGTTCAATCGATCCCGCGGGCAGATTCGCTCCGCCCGACCAGGCCGAACTGATCCGCTCGTTCATTCTCCGGATGAACTTCGATAATCTGGTCATCGTCGGCCACAGCCTCGGCGCCACCGCGGCGATTTTCGCGCTCGACGACCTCGAAATCCGGCGCAAAGTCAAACGGCTGATCCTGCTCGATCCGCTCGGCGCCTCCGCCGGACTCCCGCCGCCCCTGGAGGAACTGGCCGGCGTCTCCAGCCGCAATCCGCTGCGCCGCTCGGTCGGGGCTGAATTGACCGCATTCTGGCTGCTGACCCGACTCCATGCCGGCAGCGAAACCATATCCGACCGCGACATTGCCATCACCGCCGGGCTGCTGGAGCTGCCGGAAGCCCGCACCACCCTCGCCTCGGTCGCCCGCCAGGCCCTGGTCTCCGATCCGGAAGATTTCCGGCGGCGGCTCCGCATGCTCCAATTGCCGACATTGCTGATCCGCGGCTCGGCCGACCGGCTGGTGTCGGAGCGGGACGCGGCGTATTTTCTCCAGCAGTTGCCACACGGCAAATTCAAGCAGATCGTCAACTGCGGCCATCTGCCGCAGGAGGAGGCGCCTGAACTCACCGCCGATTACCTCGGCAGTTTCCTCGCCGAGCCGCTGCCCTCGGTCGAAGACCTCGCCGAAGCCGCGGTCGAACCGGAACTCCTGCCGGACGAAAAAAAGAAAATCAGTCTGCGCAAACTGCTCGACCGCTGGACCCCGCACGGCTTCGCATTTCTGCTGTTTTTGAAATTCCTCCAGGTACTCCGCTTTTTCGGGGTCAAAGCCGAAGAGAACGGCTGGCGCAAAGCGACCGGGATTTTCATGCGCAACGAGTATTCCAAGTTCATCCTCGCCAGCTTCCGGCTCTGCTACTGCCGCGGCGGACGCAAGCCCAATGATTACGGCGAAGCCCGCTGCGAACTGATCTCCCGCCTGAGCGGCTTCCTCCACGAACAAAGTTCCTTTCACTGGTCGGCCGAACCCGGCTTCCTGATCCTCGGCCGGCGCAAGACTTTTTTCTGCGACATCGTCGAAGCCGAATACGCGCCCGACGGCAAGCTGGCCCGCATCGTCCCCCACTTCGACGATCAGCGGGGCGACCTCAAAATTCTGCTCCCCCAGGTGATCGAAGCAACCCTCGAGGCGGTGGTCAAGGCCTTCAACGAACTCTCGCGCACCGCCGGTCAGCGCCGGACCCACCAGATGGCGTGCCGGATGCGCGGCTTCGCCAAGCGCTATCCCGGACTCGGCTACGCCCAGCGTTCGGCGCTGAAGCTGCTGGTCGACCGGCTGATGACCGCAACCTATCTCCACTGCGAAGTGCTGCCGGCGCCGTCGGAAGAGGCGACCCGGCTCCGCTTGCGCACCCCGCAGCTCAAAAAATACCGTCATCCCGGCTGGGGGCTGCTCAATATTTTCTGCCGCTTCACCGACGATTTCTCCGAAGTCGACCTCTGGGTCCAATTCCACCACGTACCGGTCGACGGCGCGCCGATGCAGGAACTGCTCGAAAAGCTCAAAAACGAATGGGGCAGTCGCGGTCACATCCACTACCCCGCCCGCGGCAGCGCCGCTGCAAAGCCGGAGATTTTCCATTGCGGCGACCGCTTGTTCCGGGCCCGGTTCTACGTCCGCTTCGACCGTATGCTGGCGCTGCGGAGCCGGCTCAACAAGCAGTATGCCGACCGCATGGAGGGCTCGGCGACGATCGCCGGGATGATCCTCTGGGGACTCAGCCGCCATCCCTTTTTCCGGCCGCGCAAAATGCTCTTTCCGGTCGACTCGAGCATCCTCGGCGCCGCCAGCCGGGAGCGGGAGTTGAGCCTGATTTTCATCCGTCCGGGCAAATTTGACACGCCGTACGACCCGCTGGCCGGCTTCCTCGCCTTCCAGAAGGAGTTCAATCGCCGCATCCGCGAAACCCGGGCGGGGACCAGCGCCAGCGACGAGTTTCTCAATCTCTGCTCGATGACCCATCCGATCTTTTATCATCTGGTCAACATCCTGGCACCGGGCGCGCTGCGGGAAATCGTCGGCACCGTCGGCGTCTCGATCATCCGCGACGCGGAGATGTTCATCAGTCCCCTGAGCGACTTCCAGACCGCCGGCTTCATGGCGATCGGCGACATGGCGGTTCCGACCGACGACGGCGAAAGCGCCGGAGCGGTCAGCGTCTGCGGTTCGCGCGAGCAAATCCGCTATTACATCGAAGCGGTCAGCGCGCTGGCCGAATTCTATCCCGACTTCCTCGGCCTCGGCGAAGGCTCCGCCAAACCGGATGCGAAATAATTTTCAGCAAATGATGAAAATTTCCGTCGCGGCTTGCAACATATCGGAAAAGATAGTACTATTTACGCTTTTGTACTTGACATTCGGGCGATTTTAGACTATACTTTAAGCACTGGAAACAGGAGATCATCGTGGCTTTCACCACCCATTTCAGTGTATTGGACGGAATCAAAAAGAATGACAACCAGGCCTGGAACCGCTTCTGCGCCCTGTATGAACCGCTGATCCGGCTTCACGGGCGGGACTGCGGCGTCGGCGAGGATTCGCTCGACGATCTGGTCCAGGAGGTTTTTCTCGCCATTTCCCGCAACAGCGAAAAATTCGGCTACGACGCCGGGCGCGGCCACTTCCGCAACTATCTGCGCCGGATTATCCGCAACAAAGCCAACGATATCCTGCGGACCTGCTACCGTCACGCCCGGCTGCCGCTGCCGGTCTCCGAAGCGGAGGATTCCGAACTCGACGAGAAATTCCTCTCCGAATGGCAGGATCATGTCCGCAAACATTCTTTGCAGATGCTCCGCGAAGCGGTCGCGCCGTTGCACTTCCAGATTTTTGAATTGATCAACATCCACAACCGCAAGGCTAAATTCGTCGCCGATTATTTCCAGCTGCCGCTCCAGACGGTATACTCGATCAACACCCGCACCGAGGAAAAGCTCAAATCGATCGTCGCCCAGTGCGACTGCTGAAGCCGTGCCCGAAAAACCTCTATATGAAACCCCAACATCCACCGATCATACCGAATTTCACCATCACCGAATTCTGCGGCCGCGGCGCCAGCAGCGAAGTCTGGATCGGGGTCGACCGCGACGGCGTCCGCCGGGCGATCAAAATCATGAACCTCGCCGAAGAGGACAAGCGCCGGATCATCGAATACGAGAACAGCGCCATTTCGCTCTACCGCGGACTGGTTCACCGCCACAAGGGGCTGCTCAACATTTTCTACCTCGGCGAAGTCGGAAGTTACGTTTATTACATCACCGAGCTGGCCGACAATGCCTCGTTCACCTACAATCACTATCTGCCCGACACCTTGGCCTGGCGCTTGCGACACCACAAATTCAGCTTCAACGAGTGCGTCGGCGTGATTTCCAAAATCGTCGATGCGGTGAGTTTCCTCCACGCCAACGGCATCGCCCACCGCGACCTCAAGCCGGAGAACATTCTCTTTGTCCACGGCGAACTCCAGATTGCCGATCCGGGACTGGCCTGTCCGACCGACCTGCCTTCCCACGGCTCCGGCACCACCGCGTATATGCCGCCCTGGCAATGCAATGCGATGCAGTGCGACATCTACGCCATCGGCAAAATCCTCTATGCGATCTACAGCGGCAATCCGGCCAATGAATACCCGTCGCTGCCGCCGGACGTCAATTTGCGCGAAATCCGCCAGCTCAACGCGATTGCGCTGCGCTGCTGCGGCGACGAGAACAGCACTTACCGCAACATGGATGAACTCCATCAAGATATCCGCAAATTGACCGAACACGCGCTCCAGGAGCGGCTGGCGGCGCGGAAATTCGCCGTCAGCGTGGGATTGCTGCTGCTGCTGGCGCTGAGTTCGATCGCACTCAATATTTATTTGCTGTACAATGCCGACGAAGCGCCCTTTTCCAGCCATCGCAAAGAGGAGATGTTCGTCCGCGCCGACACCCTCGCCCGGAGCGGAAACTACAGTGAGTCCTACCTGGTGCTCGAACGGTTGCGCCGGCGCAATCCGGAAGTCGCCGGCAGCGCCGACTTCGGCAATCTCATGGCCGAAGTCGAGCCGCATTTCATCTGGCAGAAGTTCTTCAACCTCAATGAACCTCTGGCCAGCGACATCCTGCTGCTGCAGGATCGCTTCGACGTGCTCTCGGCGGAGGAAAAGCGGCAGATTTTCGCCGAATACATGCGGGCCAACCCGACGATGATGGATTCGACGGGGGCGCTCTTTTACTATTTCAAGGCGCTCGACGCGGTCAACGACCGCAAGGCATGCGCCAAAGTCCTGGCGCGTTTCGAACAGATCATGGCCCGCAAGCGCAATCAGCTGGCGGACAGCATCTACGCCTCCTGTCTTGCGATCCATTTCCTCGACCGCGGAGAGCTTGAATCCGCCCACAAATACGCCAACCTCAGCTGCGATCACCCGCAAGCGCCGCACAGCAGTTTCCTCATCCGCGCCAAAATCCATTTGGACACCAAGGATTATCAGGCCGCGTTGAACGATCTGCGCACCTCGATCCGGCTCAAGTCCAACAACCCGATCGCTTTGGCCATGATGCGCCGGCTTCCTCACGAAATCTTTCAGAACATGGAGTGAGCCGTTCAGGCGACTTGCATTTTCCGGGTCGAAGGGGTATATTCCCCGAGTGAGGTTTCCGATGAAAAAAAACGCAATCCAAATCTGTCTCGGAAGCTCCTGTTTCACCCGCGGCAACGAACGCAATCTGCGGCTGATCGAGGAGTTTCTGGCGCGACGGCAATTGCGGCCGGAAGTCGATCTTGAATTCGGCTGCTCTCTCTGCCAGGGCCGCTGCGCCGCCGGGCCCAATGTGATCATCAACGGCACGCTTCACGGCGGAGTTGACGGCGGCATGATGCTTGCGCTGCTGCGGGAAACCTTTCCGGAAACGGAGGCGCCATGAACCACGACTTCCCGATCTTCACGGTCGAAAACAGCTGCCAGGACTGCTACAAATGCGTCCGCTACTGCCCGTGCAAAGCGATCCGGGTGACCGGTGGCCGCGCCGCGGTGATTCCCGAACTTTGCGTCAGCTGCGGCCGTTGCGTTCAGGTCTGTCCGGCGGGGGCGAAAAAGATCCGGCCCGATCTGTCGCGCGCCCGCTATCTCCTCGGCCGGGGCAAAAAAGTCTATGTTTCGCTGGCCCCGAGCTACGTCAGCTTCTTCCGCGATCTCCCCAAAGAAAAATTGATCGCGGGCCTGCTCAAACTCGGCTTCGCCGGAGTCAGCGAAACCGCGCTCGGGGCGGAGATCGTCAGCGCCGAAAGCGCGCGTATGCTGGAAGCGGCGGAGCCGGGAATTTATCTCTCCAGCGCCTGCCCGGCGGCGGTCGAATATTTCCGCAAATACACGCCAAACTACGCGGCGCGGATCACCCCTTTGCTGTCGCCGCTGCTCACTCATTGCCGGCTGCTGCGGCGGGAGTTCGGCAACGACATCGCGATCGTTTTCTTCGGCCCCTGCGCCGCCAAGAAACTGGAGGCGGACCGCCATCCCGAGCTGCTCGACCTCGCACTGACCTTTGAGGACCTGGTCGAATGGTTCGCGGCGGAGAAGATCGATCCGGCGACGCTCGACGGCGGCAGCGCCGCTTTCGTTCCCCGCGACGCCGCCGAGGGACGGATTTATCCGCTTGAAGGCGGGATGAACGACACTCTGCGCGGCGGCAATCAGCACGTGCATTACCTCGCCCTTTCCGGACTGCTCAACTTCGAACGGGTGCTGCGGCAGGATCCCGACGGCGCCGATCGCCGGGACGGCAAAATTTTCATCGAATGCCTCGGTTGCGACGGCGGCTGCGTCAACGGCCCGGCGATGCCGGAGCACGGCTCGGCGCTCTCCGGACTGATCGCCGCCGCCCGCGGCTACGACGGCGCCAACAGCCGCGGCCGGGAAATTCCGTTTGAACTCAAAGAGCCGGTCAAACCGGAGTCGCCCAAGATCGCCGAGCCGGATGAGGAAGCGATCCGCAACGCGCTCGCCACGGTCGGCAAATATTCGCGCGCCGACGAACTCAACTGCGGCGGCTGCGGCTATTCGCGCTGCCGCGACTTCGCCCGGGCGCTGCTGGCGGGCAAGGCGGAGCGTGAAATGTGCGTCTCCCACATGCGTGAACTTGCCCAGAAAAAGAGCAACGCGCTGATCCGCCACCTTCCGGCGGGGGTGGTGATCGCCAACCGCGAACTCGAAATCATCGAGTGCAACCGCCATTTCGCCGAACTCTTCGATGAAAGCACCCGCCTCGCCTACGACGCGATGCCGGGCCTCGCCGGAGCGGATTTGCGGAGCATCGTCGATTTCGCCGAATTCTTTGAAACCGTGCTGGCTTCGGGCGGCGAACTGCTGCGGCCCAATCATGTCACGCCGGACGGGCGGATTCTCAATTTGAGCATTTTCAGCATCGAGCCGCACCGCATCGTCGGCGCGATCGCCCAGGATGTCACCACACTCGAGCTCCAGCGCGAACAAATTTCCGAACGCGCCCGCGAAGTGATCCGCAAAAATGTCTTCACCGTCCAGAAAATCGCCCATTACCTCGGCGAACACATGGCCGAAACCGAAATTCTGCTGCGCGAAGTCGCCGGCAATTACAGTTCACCGGAAAACCGGGAGAAAACCGCCCCATGACCGCCGTCACGCCGCCAAGTTACGAGACGTTTGTCGAAATCGAGTGCCGCCAGGCAGTCAAGGACGGCCAGAGCGTTTGCGGCGACGACTTCAAAAGCATCCGCATCGACGCGGAAAAACGCCACATCGCGGTGCTCTCGGACGGCCTCGGCAGCGGTATCAAGGCCAATCTGCTCGCCGGCATGACCACCACCATGGCGCTCGAATTCGTCCGCCGCAACATGGAAATCGTGCGTTCGGCGGAGATCATCATGGACACCTTGCCGGTCTGCGAAGTGCGCAAGATCAGCTACGCCACCTTCACCGTTTTCGACCTGCTCCCCGGCGGCCGGACCCGGGTGATCGAGATGGACAATCCGCCTTTTATTCACCTGCGCGGCGCCAAAGCGCTCGACTGGCCGCGCCGGATGCTCGCCTCGGAGCGATGGCCGGAGCGGAAACTCGCGCTGAGCGAGTTCCGGGTGATGCCGGGCGACCGGCTGATCGCCTTCAGCGACGGGGTCAGCCAGGCCGGGATCGGCGGCGGCGAACACCGCTTCGGCTGGAAACGCGAAGGCGCACTCGAATTCATTCAACAACAGCTCGCCGCCGACCCGGAACTCTCCGCCCGCGACCTCTCCGAGCGGGTGGTGAACCGGGCGCGCACCTTCAACCCCGGCTGCCGCTGCATCGACGACATCAGCTGCCTGGTGATCTACTTGCGCCGGCCGCGCCGGCTGCGGCTGCTGACCGGGCCGCCGTTCAATGATCGTGACGACCGGGATTTTGCCGCCACGCTGCTCGATTTTGACGGCCGGAGCGCGGTTTGCGGCGGCACCACGGCGGCGCTGGTCGCGCGTGAACTCGGCCGTCAGGTGGAGACTGACATCAAAGCGGTTTTCGCCAGCCCCGGCCATCCGCCGGCGGCGAAGATCGCCGGAATCGATCTGGTGACCGAGGGCATTTTGACCTTGACAGAATGCGCCCGGCGATTGGAATCGGGCGACTTTTCCGGCGCGGCTCCGGCGGTGCGTAAATTACTTGACTTGCTGGCCGGGAGCGACATCATCGAATTCATGGTCGGCACCCGGGTCAACGAGGCGCATCAGGATCCGAAGCTCCCGATCGACCTTGAAATCCGCCGCAACATCATCAAAAAGATGCGCGAGCTGCTGGAAAAAAAATATCGCAAAGAGACGGTCATTCAATATTTTTGAGGAAAATGAAATCATGGAAGAGCAACACGAAAAAGTCAAAGTGGAAATCTGCCTCGGCACCACCTGTTTCATTTTAGGATCTTCGGAACTGCTGCAACTGTCGCAGCACCTCAATCCGGAGCTCAATGAGAAAATCGAGATCGTCCATCACGGCTGTATGCGATATTGCCTCGACCAGAACTACGGCCATGCGCCGTTTGTGCGGATCAACGGCAATATCATCGTATCCCGGGCCACCATCGAAAGCGTCCGTGAAGAGTTGGAAGAATTTTTCAAAGGAGGGTCGCAATATGCCAGGCATCAGTAACGCCGCCATGCGGATCCGCCGGGAGCTGTTGATCCGGCTGATCCGGGGAGAGCTCGACGGTACGCTGTCGGATGACATCGACCGGATTCCGATCAAACTTCGCCCGGCCTCGGAGCCGGCGTCGCGCTGCTGCATCTACAAGGACCGGGCGGTGCTCAAGTACCGTCTGATGGCGATGCTCGGCTACGGGGTGGAGGACGAAACCGACGAAGCCAAGACCTTGCGCGAATACCTCGACGACGCGCATCGCCGCAACACGCCGCAGCGGGAGGTGCTGAGCGTCGCCCCGATCGCCTGTTACGGCTGTATCGAGTCGCATTATCTGGTGACCAATGCCTGCCGCGCCTGTTTCGCCCGGCCCTGTACCTTTGTCTGCCCCAAGCAGGCGATTTCGGTGGGGGAACATCAGGCGAAAATTGATCCGGCGAAGTGCATCGACTGCGGCAAGTGCACGGCGGTCTGTCCTTACAAGGCGATCATCCGGGTGCCGATTCCGTGTGAGGAAGCCTGTCCCACCGACGCGATCCGCAAGGGGCCGGACGGACGTGAAAAGATCGATTTTGAGAAATGCATCTCGTGCGGACGCTGTCTCAAGGCGTGTCCCTTCAGCGCGATTCTCGAGCGTTCGCAGATCATCGACGTGCTGGCGCGGCTCAAGGAGGGCAAGCGGGTGGTGGCGATGGTGGCGCCGGCAATCATCGGCCAGTTCCCGGCCACGCTGGAGCAGTTGGCCGAGGGGTTGCTGCTGGCCGGGTTCAGCAGCATGATGGAGGTGGCGTCGGGGGCGGAGCTGACTTCAAAGCATGAGGCGGAGGAATTTTTCGAACGGCTGGAGCGGGGGGACAAGTTGATGACCAGTTCCTGCTGTCCGGCTTATGTCGAGGCGGCGCGGAAGATGGCGCCGGAGATCCTGCCGTTTATTTCGGACGCCCGCACGCCGATGGAGTACACCGGGATGCTGGCCAAGGAGGCGGATCCGGAGTGTGTGACGGTGTTTATCGGTCCGTGTATCGCCAAGCGCAAGGAGGCGATGCGGGATGACAAGGTGGATTATGTGATGACCTTTGAGGAGCTGGGGGCGTTGCTGGCGGCGAAGGAGATCAACATTGAGAGTTTGCCGGGAATCAAGCTGGAGCGGGAGGCGGATCCGTATGCACGCGGATTTGGAGCCGGATGCGGGGTGACGGCGGCGCTGTTGAATGCGGCGGGAGCGGTTGGAGAGAAAGCGCGGCCGGCGATTGAGGGGAAGTTCCTGAACGGGCTGGATCGGAAATCGATCAAGCTGTTGAAGTTGTATGCGGAGGGGAAGCTGCCGGGGAATTTTCTCGAGGTGATGGCGTGTTACGGGGGTTGCGTGGGGGGCCCGTGCGCATTGGTGGATTCGGACAAAGGCGGCGAAGCGGTGCGCAAACTAAGCGCACAAAAATAAATAAAAATAAAAAAATAAAAAAGCGCGAAGCGCCCATCCCGCCCCCCGTCGTACGGGGGCGCGGTCCAGCGGCGAAACGCTGGTCGCTCGCTAAAAAGCGAGCGAAGCTAAGCGCAGCGCTCCCCCCGTCCG
>CAZRFG010000115.1:0-10316 GCA_964599205.1 uncultured Victivallaceae bacterium | reverse complement strand
GCCGCACCGGCAGCGAAAAATACCAGCGCGCCGCGATCACCGCCAGCATTGCCAGCGCCAGCCCGCCGCACCAGAGCAACCCGTCGATCCCTTTCCAATAGTGCATAATCGCCGGAGAAAACACACAATACCCCGGCGCCGCCAGCAAAGTGGCCGGCAGCGCCATCAGATTGCCCGCCGCCGCTACGATGAAAAACAGCGCAAAAGGCCCGGTCTTTACCTTTAACTGTCGCAGCAGCACGACGATTTCGGCGTAAAAAAGGACCAGGAATGCAGATCCGTAGTCATCGATGTCCGGCGAATCGCTCCTCCAGTCGACCAGCAGCCCGGAACCGAGTGCAACCACCAGAAAAGCCAGCGCCATTGCCCGCACCGTATTACCGCCGAACGTCCGCCCAGGCAGCGACTGCCGAAGCTCGTCAAGCCCCGGAAAAATCGCACAGACCGCCAGGAAGAGAATGAAAGTGTCGACAGAATTGTCCTTCTGCAGCAACCCGAAAATGACCATTGCGACAAACCCGATGATGATCGCCAGATGACTTCGCCGCAACCGGTCGACCGTCGGAGAAAGAAGTTTTCCGGCGCAACTGAAATACAAAATTACGCCGAGCAGGAAAAAATTCAGCATGCCCTCGATCCATGAATACCATTTGGCATCTTCCAACACCCGGTCCTGCGACGACAGATGGATCCAGAAAAACATGCTTATCACAATGACCGCAATCGACCAGCCGTTCTTCCGTCCGGCACCGGTCATCAAACCAAGCTCCATCATGATCAATACCCCGACCGGAATCCAGAGTAAATACATAAACTGCCAGAACAGCCGCTGTAAATCGAAAGTTCCGGTACCGCCGACCTCCCATAGATAGCCGATCGCCATCGCCGCCATCGGCAACCCGAGCAGCAGCAGCATCACCCCGCCGGCCAGCAGCGCCAGGAGTTTCCCCGAGACGATCGTATCGGGCGAAAGCGTGGTGGTGAATTCCGGGGTGATCCCGTCGATGGCCCGCTCGTGAGTCCAGCGGCTGACCCCGTCGCCGAGCAGCCACCAGATCATGCCGAAAAGCAGCAACCCGTAAAAAATCCAGATTGCGTTTCTCTCGAAAGACGTGGTGGTGTGCCAAAGGAGATAGAACCCAAGCCCCTGTCCGATCAGCAACCCGCCGAGGCTGAAACGCAGACACCGCCCCCGGAGCATCTGGCGGAATTCTTTGACGAAAACCGGATTGAGCGAGTCGCTCAAGGTTTCGGAAAAAGAGTTGATCCAGTTGAGCTTCATTTGTCACCTCCGGCGGTCGAGGCGAGGAAAAGCTCTTCAAGACTGTATTCGCTCCGCTGCAGCGAAATGACCGGAATTTTGCGCTCAAAAATCGCACCCGCCGCCCGGTAAAAAGCATCCTCGTCGGCCACTTGCGCCCACAACTGGCGGGGCGAACGGATGCCGCATCGGGTCACTCCCGGCAGCGCCTCAAAGGCGGCGAGATGCGCCGCCGCGTCGGCGGCAAACGCCGCCACCAGCCGCAATCCCGCCCCCGGCTCCGCAGCCGCCTGAACTTCGTTCACCCGGGTGATCCGCAGCAGCTTGCCCTGGTCGATGATCACGAGGCCGTTGGCGACCGATTCGAGGTCGCTCAGAATATGCGAGGAGATCAAAATCGTCTTGCCCGCCCCGGCCAGCTGCTTCAGCAAGGCCAAGAGCTCCATCCGCGCCCGCGGGTCGAGCCCCGCGGTGGGTTCGTCGAGCAGCAGCACCGCCGGATCGTGAATCAGCACCCGGGCCAGTGAGAGCTGCTGTTTCATCCCCTTGGACAACGCCGACAGCGGCCGGTCGCGCTGTTCTTCAAGGTGGGTGAAGGCGAAAACTTTTTCACAGATTTCCCGCCGGGCCGCGCCGCGGAATCCCCAGGCGCGGGCGAAGTAGTCCAAATATTCCCAGACCAAAATTTCATTGCTCTCGGGCAAAGTGTCGGGCATGAAGCCGAGGAAGCCGCGCGCCTGTTCCGGATGATCGATCACCGAGACGCCGTCGTAAAAAACATCGCCCGCATCAGGCAGATCCAGCGCCGCCATAATCCGGAGCGCAGTCGTCTTGCCCGCCCCGTTGGGGCCGATGAACCCGAAAATCGCACCCGATTCCATCTCAAACGAGAGATCGTCCAGCGCTTTGGTTTTGCCGAAACTCTTCGACAGCGAATCAACTGTGATTTTCACCGGGTCAGCCCTCCTTGTTTTCCGGATCATATGCGAACGAAAAATCAATATCTCTGACATCCCAAACGCAAAACCGGGAACCGGGAGAAGCACGCGTCCCCTCCCCCTCCCGCGTGTCGACAAGTTTGCCGATCAAGGACAGTTAAGTTGCCGATTCGGCCCGCGCGGAATTGCGGGCGCGGTCCGGACGGAGATGTTATTTGCCCGCTTTGACCGGGGCTTCAGGCTTGGCGGCGGGAGCGGCGGCCGCCGGGGCTTCGGCTTTTTTGGCGGCATCGTCGGCGCGGGGGCCGGTGTAGCGGAGGAATTCGGCGCGCATGATCCGGCGGTATTCGCGAATCACCGGGTTCACCGGTTTGTTGCTGAAAGCCTGGCCGTAACCGCCGTCGAAATCCTTCTGGAGTTCGTTCATCGAATAGGTGTTTTCGGCGGTGGTGGTCTGGGCGGTCCGGAATTCCGGGTCGAGGGTCGGGATCGAGCCGGTCGGCAGCACCTGGACGGTGGTGATCAGCACCGCGTCGGCGCCGTGTTTGGCGGCTTCAGCGGCGAGTTTCGCCTCCAGCCGTTCTTTCGACACATCCTGGTAATCGCCGTATACCACCGCTTTGCCGAGCACTTCGTAGCTGCGGGGCACTTTCTCCGGCTTGTTGAAGATCGGCGCGGGCTCCGCCGCCGCCGCCAGCGACTCGCCGGAGTAACTGAAGTGAACGCAACCGCAAAAGACCAGACCAAGGACCAAAGAAAGCAAAAGCGCCGGCAGCTGATTCATGAAGAAAACCTCTTTGTTTTAAAACCAAAATCTCATACCGATAAGGTAATCCCGCAAAACGATTTTTCAAGCATCCGCCGCGTCATTCAGAGTACAAAACCAGTGATCGGGCGCTTTCCCGCAGCTCCGCTTTGGCTTTGGCATTGGCCGCCCGCGCCGGCAGCAGCAACCGCAGCGCCGCCGCCGACAGGATCAGCAAAATTGCGGTCAGCGCAAGTACAAACAACATCGCCGTCCCGCGTTGCGAACGTCTCTTCATTGCGCCACCTCCTTGCCGCCGACGGCACTGACAATCCGGAAACTCCGTTCGGATGATCGCTGCGGCGTCAGCGTCAGCACCAACGCCCGGCCGGCGTCGATTACCGTCAGCTCCGCCGTCATTCGCGGCGGCAGCGCCACGCTTCGCATCCCGTCACCGCCCCGCAGCCGGAGCCTCGTGCCCGCCAGTTCCGCCGCCACTTCGCCGCCGCACCGGATCTCGCCGCCGGAAACGGTCAGCGGACCGTTCAACCGGTGCGTCGCCGCGTTCATCTGTTGGCGGATCAGCGGGATCTCCCGGGCGCGCGGCGCGTCATTGATAAAATTGAGGTAATCCTTGCGGAACCGGTAGAGCGAAGAAAGCATCAGCGAAGAAATCACCGCCAACACCGCCATGACGGCGAAAACTTCGAGCAGCGAATAGTGTTTCCGGGTTATTTTCGACATGGCAACGTCACCTCCGCGAGCCACGGTCCGTCGGCCGTTTTCCTGACTCCCAGCCGGAGCCCGTCCGCGGCTGCCGAGGTCGCCGCGGTCAATTGCGGCGGCAGCTTGGCGGCGGCGAACTCCTCGGCGAAAATCCGTTTCGCATCCGCCGTCGTCGGGCGGCCGGAGGCGCGCAGCCGCTCCAGCGTGTTTTCCAACACCAGGATCGCCGCCCCCTCGGTTTCAAACCCCGCCCGGCTGCGGCGAAGCTGCTGGTGCAATCCGAAAAAGGTCACCAGCAAAAGCACCGCCAACGCCAGCGCGCACATCATTTCCACCATCGCAAAGGGTTTTCGCCGTTTCATAACAATGCCGCCTCCCACGGCGCAATCCGGCCCTCCCCGGCCAACTTCGCGGCAATCGTTTTGAGATCGCAACCGGACCGGCTCAGCCGTTCCCGGAGTTCGCCCAGTCCCGGCGCGCTGGCCAGAAAATCGCGAAAAGCGTCGTCCCCGGTCAGCACCGCCGCCACCGGCAGCCGCCCCGAACCGTCGGCGGCGTGAACCAGATGCTGCGCCACCACCCCCGACACCGCCGCCGCGATCAAAAAGGGCTCGAACCCCTGATGCAGCAGCCGGGCGAAAACCGAAGCGATGTCGCCGGCGTGAAAGGTGGTGATCACCCGGTGTCCGGTCAACGCCGCGTCAAGCGCCACCTTGACGATCTCGCGGTCGCGCATCTCGCCGATCACCAGCGTCTTGACGTCGTGCCGGAGTGCCGCGCGCAAGGCGGCGGCGTAGTTCCACTCGGCGTCGTCGCGCGGCAGGCTGATCTGCGAAATGCCGGCGATTTCGCACTCCACCGGGTCTTCGATCGAGATGATCGAGGCGCGGTCGCGGTCAAGCCGGAGGAGTTCGCGGATCATCGCGTAAATGGTGGTGCTCTTGCCCGAGCCGGTCGCCCCGGTCAGGATGATTATCCCCGACGGCCGTTCCAGTAACTTTCGCAGTGCCGCCAGCACGTCCGGCTGGAATCTGAGTTCATCGAGCGAATTTTCCCGCCGGGTATGGTCGAACAGCCGGATGGTCAAGCGTTCCCCCCGGATAGTCGGCATCGCCGCCAGCCGGAATTCGACCCGGCCGCGCCGGATCGCGCCGTCCTGGGCGATCCGGCTGCGGTAGGTCAGCATCCCCGCCATCACCTTGAACCGGGTCACGCATTGCGCGCCGAACTCGGCGGGAACCGAAACCAGGTCGCGCTGGGCGCCGTTGACCCGGCAGCGCACCTCGTACTCGGCCACGCCGGGCAGCCAGTAAAGGTCGCTCGCGCCGAGCTCCGCCATCTCGTCGAGCAACCCGTCGCAGAAGTCCGGCGCCGCTATGTTCCGTTCGTATTTCACAGCCAAATCCTTACCAGCATCAGCAAAAACTGAAAAACCGTCAGCGCCAATACCAAAGCCAGCTCCGCGCCGCAGAGAATGATCACGATATTCCAGATGCAGGCCGCGAACTCAAGTCCCGCCTCGTCGCGGCCGTCCAGATAGTTGCGCAGATCGGCGAACGCTTCCGCCACTTTCTCGCGCGCCGCCCCGTTGGCGAGAATCCAGCGGGCAAAAGGATCGCGACAACCGAGTTCATCCCAAGCGTCGAGCCAGTTTTCGCCGCACTCCATGCGTTCGATCATCCGGTCGAGCCGGCGGCGGTAATAGCGGGTCGGCTCAACCTCGCGGGCATAGCGCGCCGCGGTCAAAATATCATCGCCGGCGATCAGGAACAGGCGGAACGTCGTACACAGTTCGCCGAGCGCCAGCCGGCGGGCGGCGTTGCCCGCCACCGGCAGCGCCAGCATCAGCGAACTCCGGCGCGAAAACATCCCGCCGATCAGGAACAAACAGACGCCAAACAACACCATTTGGACTTTCAAGGAACCGGTGCACAGTCCGAACCAGAAACTCATCGCCGACGGCGATATCCACATCTCCCGGAGCATTTTTCCCAATCCCCGCAGCAGGACATAGACAAACCCGGAAGCCACGAAAATCGTCGCGCCCCATCCCCATATGGATCGGGAAAGGTAGTTCGTCAATTCAGCCCGACTGCGACGGCGCCGCCGCTGAAACGCCGCCAGCACCGGCAGCAGCTCGGCCAACCGCCCCTGCCGCTCGGCTTCGCGGACCGCCCGCAACGTTGCCTCCGGCAGTGCCGGATACAGCGAAATTTCGCCCAGGAGATCGCCGAGACTGCGACCTTCGCGAAGGCCGCTGATCAGCCGCTCCTCGGCCTTGGCATTGCGATGGGGCCGGGTGCGAAAAGCGATCAGCAGCTCCGGAAACGGAAACCCGTACCGCGCCGCGTAAGCCAGGAGCTCAATGGTATCCCTCCGGGCGGGCCAGAGCGGCTCGTCCAGCCGGTCGGTCGAGCCGACCGCGGCTCCGCCCCCGAGTTCGAGCCGCCGCAATTGTTTCGGAAGATTGATCAATCCTGCCTCCCTCGGTCAAGCACGCTGAACCGCGTACAGCAGCGGTGCGAAAAGACCGATGATCACCAAGCCGCCGAATACCGCGATGGCAACCGTCAGCACCACCTCAAACGCGGCGGTCATCCGAATCGCGCGCTCGGCGCCGTCCTGTAGAAACCGCCGTCCCAGCGCCGTCAATTCGTCCGGCAGCCGCCCCTCGGGGGCGTTGCGCAAGGTCAGCGCGATCGGCGGCTCAAACATCGCATCATCTTCGGGCAGCGCCTCGCCGAGCGGCACCCCGCTCCCGACCCGTGCCGCCAGCTCCGCCAGCGCCGCCGTCATCGCGCGATCGCCGACCAGCGCCGCCAACAGCGGAAAAAGCTCCGGCTCCGGCGTCTGCTGCCGCAGCATCAGTCCCCAGAAGAGACAGAGCCGCGCCGCCAGCAACTCCCGGAACATCAGCTTGAATCCCGGCAGCATCCGCAGCACCGCCAGCAATTGCCGGGTCGCCGCGACGTTGTCGGTATGAAGAAACCAGCAGTACCCGGCACCCGCCAGCCCCAGCAGCGCCAGCACTTCCGCATGCCCGGCGGTCGCCCCGATCAAATCGAAACAAAAATTTCCGCCGCCGTCGCCAAGCAGCACGAGAACCTCGTCGCAAATCGGTTTCAGCACCAGTTTGGCCATGCCGAGGAACAAGAAAAAGGCGAACAGGAAAACGATCGCCGGATAGAGCAGAATCTGCCGGAACAAACCGGCAATCTGCCGGTCGAGGTAAGCGGCCTGACCGATTTCAGTCATCACTTCGGGAAGCGTGCCGGAGGCTTCGGCGGCGGCGATCATCCGCTGGTAACCGGCGGGAAAGTACTGCGGGAAGTCGCCCATCGCCGACGCCAGCGGCCGGCCGGATGCGACTTCTTCGCCGAGGGATCGGACGGTTTGCCGGAATTGGCGGCCGGGAACCATTGCCGACAATGCCTCCAGACTTTCCGGGAGCGGCATTTTTGCCTCCAGAAGCAGCGCCAATTGGCGATAAAATTCGACTGAATGCGAGAATTTCATCCGATTGAGCGATCCCTTCATAAAATCGACTTTGCTTTATTATAAATCCAACTTATCGAAAAAACAATCGCCAAATTCACCCACCTCGTTTTTTTATCACATTTTCCAATTGCTTTTTCAGCAATTCGTGGTATGTTATAAGCCGGAACCGTGAACCGGATAAAAAGTTGCAAGATCCGTCCCGGACGTGCTTTTTGCAGTTTTTTCCCGTCCCTCGCAATTTTTCGGAAGTTTCAGCGCGCAGTTCAGCGTTCAAGCGAATAAAAAACTTTGATCAGGTCAAAAAAAAGAAAGTTCCCGCCAGGGGAAAATCAAATCTAAGGACAACGATGATGGAGTACAAAGGCGTTTACACAGCAATCGTCACCCCGTTCAATCACGGCGCGGTCGATTACGAAAAACTTCGCGAGCTGGTCGACATGCAGATCGCCGCCAAGGTCGCCGGCATCGTTCCGGTCGGCACTACCGGCGAATCGCCTACCCTGAGCTTCGAGGAGCACTCCAAAGTCATCAAAACCGTGATCGAAGCCGCCGCCGGCCGCTGTTTGGTGATCGCCGGCACCGGCGCCAATTCGACCTCCGAGGCGGTCGAGCTGACCCGCCGCGCCAAGGAAGCCGGGGCCGACGCCACGCTCCAGGTGGTGCCCTATTACAACAAGCCGACCCAGGAAGGCATTTTCCGCCACTTCAGCGCAGTCGCCGACCAGGGCGGACTGCCGGTGGTGCTCTACAGCATTCCCGGCCGCAGCGGGGTGGCGATCGCCGAGCAGACGGTTGCCCGGCTGAGCAAAAATCCGATGATCGTCGCGATCAAGGAAGCCGGCGGCAGCGCCGAGCGCGTTTCGGCGATCCTCGAACTCTGCGACATCGACGTTCTCTCCGGCGACGATGCGCTGACTTTGCCGATGATGGCGGTCGGGGCCAAGGGGGTGGTCAGCGTCACCTCCAACCTCTTCCCGGCCCAGATGGTCGAGATGGTGGCGGCCTTCGCCAAGGGCGAAACCGGTCGCGCGCTGGAACTTCACCGCAAGCTCTACGCCTTTTTCCGCGACCAGTTCATCGAGACCAACCCGATTCCGATCAAGGCGGCGATGGCGATGCGCGGCTTGATCCGCGAAGAGTACCGGCTGCCGCTCTGCGAACTCTCCGCCGCCAGCCGCGAAAAACTGGCAGCCACCCTCAGCCGTTACAACTTCTGAGCACGCACACCAGATTCGGGGCCGATGCGGGAAACGCTTCCCGTACCGGCCTTTTTGTTTTCCGGAGTTCCGGAGAAGTATCGCCGGATTTGCATTCCCGCATATCGGCGCTATAATAAGATAAGTTCGCTCAACCAAGCCGGGAGATGAAGCGGTATGAATTTCTGGGAGTACCTTTCGGCCTTCTGGCTGGCGGTTTCGCTGCTCTGCCATCTGGCGGTGCTGGTTTATATTCTCTACACCAAAACCGAAGATCCCGCCGACACTTTGTTCTGGATGCTGGTGGTGGCGCTGCTGCCGGTGGGCGGGATCGTCCTCTTTCTCTTCTTCGGCGTCAACCGGGTCGCCCATATCGACAACCTGGTCCAGAAAGTCGCTTTCCGGCTGAAGGATGAGCGCGAGCATCTGCTCGGCCTCGAAATCAGCGGAGCCGAGCGCAAACTCGGCGACTTCGCCGCCTCCTCCGAAACCGCGCAGAACTATCACAACCGGATGCTCGACCGCCTCTTTTCACAGTCGCTGCTGCTCGACGGCAACCGCCTCGAAATGCTGGTCGACGGCACCGCCGCCTACCCCCGGATGCTGGCGGATATCGAACAGGCCCGCCATTCGATCCGGTTGCAGTCGTTCATCCTGATGGGCGACGAAGTCGGCGCGCGAATCCTCGAAGCGCTCGAACGCAAAGCGGCGGCGGGCGTCGATGTCAAAGTCCTCTACGACGACTTCGGCAGCTTCAAAGCCTACTTTTCGCGGATTTTCCGCCAGGCGCTGCGCAAAAATCACAAAAATTTCGCGATCCACGCTTTTTCGCCGCTCAATTTGCTCGCCCCCTGGCGCTTCCAGATGCGCAACCACCGCAAGCTCCTGGTCATCGACGGCCGCATCGCCTACAGCGGCGGAATCAACATTTCCAAGGAAAACGAACACCTCGACTCGGTTCCGGCCAACCGCCAGATCCACGACCTCCACTGCCGGATCACCGGGCCGGCGGTGTCGCAGTTTCTGCTGACCTTCTTCTACGACTGGGCTTACACCACCCGCCGCAAGCTCGGCGAAATCGCGGTGCCGGGCGACTTCCCCGAGCCCGAAAAATGCGGCAACGACACCGTCCGGGTGCTCAAAAGCGGCCCTGGCCAGAACTATCAGGGCACGCGCAACCTCTTTTTCGCCGCCGCCGCCACCGCGCGCCAGTCGCTGACCATCATGACTCCGTACCTGGTGCCCGGCCCCTCCTACGTCCAGACCCTGTGCATGACCGCCGCCCGCGGGGTCGAGGTGAAAATCATCGTGCCGCGCCACAACAACCACTTTTTCGTCGATTTCGCCGCCCGCAGCCTGTATCACCGGCTGCTGCGCTACGGGGTCAAAATTTATGAAAAAAACGGCCCCTTTTCCCACATCAAAGCGCTGCTGGTCGACAACGAATGGGGCTTCATGGGCTCGAGCAACTGCGACAACCGCAGTTTCCAGCTCAACTTCGAGCTTGATTTCTGTTACGAAAGCGGCCCTTACGTCGAAGCGATGCGGCAGCTGGTCCACGACGAACTGGCCAAATCCGACGAATTGACGCTCTTTGAGGTCGAACGAAAATCGATGCTCCGCCGCCTCGCCGAGAATCTCTGCGCGCTGCTTTCGTCGATTTTGTAAAGCCTGATGCGGCGCGGGGGTTGCAAAATTCAACACTCGCATTATATTATACCGTTTTACCACATATTCGAGATCAAAATCAGGGAATATACGCGAAGTGAAAGAAATCAAAGTCGGAATCATCGGCTTCGGCACCGTAGGCGCCGGAGTTGCCGCCAATTTGCTGCAGAACGGCGACGTGCTTGCCAAACGCACCGGCGTCAAACTCGTGCTCACCCGGATCGCCGACCTCGATATCACAACTGATCGCGGGGTCCAGGTGCCGGATGGACTCCCCACCACCG
>CAZRFG010000114.1:0-10337 GCA_964599205.1 uncultured Victivallaceae bacterium | reverse complement strand
CGTTGCATCACTTCCTTCGGCAGCATGGCCGGACCGGCGCTGAAATTGTAGATCGGCATGGTAGCAATCCTCATGAAAAAAAGGTTTGATGATACCATAATGTACCATTGGAATCGGTTTTTTCAACCTACTTCGATAATTTTCCATCGATTAATTTCACCCCCAGCGCAATCATCCGCGCCGGATACTCGACCGGCTGATACACTTCGCTCACCCCCGCCATGTTGCGCCCGGCGATCGCGCCGGTGGTGCGGGCCATGGCGAAGAGGCCGGGGGAGGGCGCGCCGTTTACCGCGGCGCAGTCCCCGGCGGCGTAGATCCGCTCGTCGGAGGTGCGCATGGCACGATCGACGGTGATTCCGGCCTGGTCCGCCGCCAGTCCGGCGGCGACCGCGAGCCCGGTTTCGGGGCGCATCCCGGCCGAGACCGCCACCAGTTCGGCGGCGACCAAGGTTCCGTCGGCGAGGGTCACTCCGGCCGGGCCGATTTCGCGCGGCAACCGGCCGAGTTCGACCGCGAGGCCGGGAATTTTCGACACGGTTTCGAGGACATAGGCCGAGTCGGCTTCGTCGAGCTGGCGCGGGAGAAGCCGCGGACAGCCCTCGATCACCGTCACCTGGCAGCCGGAGTTGAGCAGCGCGTCGGCGAGTTCGAGCCCGAGGAGCCCGCCGCCGATCAGGGCGATTTTCTTTTTGCCGGAGGCGATCAGGTGGCGCAAGTGGAGCGTGTCGCACCAGTCGTGGAGAACCACGGTGTGGTCGCCGTGAATCCCCGGAATCGGCGGCCGGAAGCAGCTGCCGCCGAGGGCGAGGAGCAGCGCGTCGTAAGGCTTGACCTCGCCGCGGTCGAGTCGGACGATCCGGTCGGCGCGGTCGATCGCGACCACTTCGACGCCGAGCTCGACGGCGATCTTTTTTTCTTCATAAAAAGACGCGGGCTTGAGCAGAAATTGCGTTTCCGGGAGGTCGGCGGCGAGCGCTCGCGGCAGTGCCGGACGGCGGTAGGGCAGCACGTTTTCCCGGCTGAAAATGGTGATTTCGGACTCCGGATCGAGGCCGCGCAGCGCATTGGCGGCTTCAAAGGCGGCCACCCCGCCGCCCGCGATCAGGTATTTTTTCATGGTGATAAGCCTCCTCCGGTCTGGAAATTCACTCGCAATTCATGTACAGTATACACCCGGAGAAACGAGGATGCAATGAAGGAACTGAAATTTTTCGGCGACCAGCTCGCCGCACGCTACGGCAAAAAACTCCAGCGGATTCCGCTCGACCTCGCCTTCGGCTGTCCGAATCGCGAGAACGGCTACGGTCCCGGCTGCGTCTTCTGCGCCGAGAACGGCAGCCGGGCGCGCCACCTCGCGCGCCATCTCGACCTCGCCGACCAAGTCGCGCGGGGCGTCGCGTATGTCCGCGAACGCTACCGGAGCGAGGGGCCGTACATTGCCTACTTTCAGTCTTTTACCTCGACTTTCGCGCCGGTCGAGCGCTTGCGCGAGTGCTTCGAAGCGGCGCTTCGCGAGGCCGATTTCAAGGTGGTGATCGTCGGCACCCGTCCCGACGCGCTGGAGCCGGAGAAAATCGAGTATCTCTGCGAACTCGCGCACCGCTACGAACTCTGGGTCGAGCTTGGGGTCCAGAGCGCCAATGACGAAACCTTGCACCGGATCAAGCGCGGGCACGACTTCGCGGCGGTCGAGGATGCGGCGCGCCGCCTCGACGCGGCCGGGATCAACTGCGCTTGCCACGTGATCCTCGGGCTGCCGGGGGAGGGGCCGGACGATTTTCTCGCCACCGCACGGCGGATCGCCAAACTTCCGTTCCGGGCGGTGAAGCTTCACCAGCTGCTGGTGCTCAAGCATACCGAGCTTGCCAAACACTGGCAGGACGAACTTGCGGTGAAATCGCTCAATGAATACGAATACGCGGCGGCGGCGGCGGCCTTTTTGCGCGAGCTCCCCGACTCGTGGAGCATCATGCGCCTCACCGCCGACGCCGATGAAAGTGAAATCCTCGCTCCCCGCTGGTGGATGGACAAGGGGCAGTTCCTCGAATTCTTCGCCGAACGCTTCCGGGCCGGGGACGGCGAGCCGAGTTACTGCGGCGTCGCCACCGCCGACGGCTCGCGGACGCTCTATCACCCCGAATTCCGCCAGCTCTTCCACAGCCTCGCCGGGGCGGAGTTGGAGGCGCGGCACAAGTTCATCGAGCCGACCCGGCTGGCGGAAAAAAAGCACGCGACGCTGCTCGACCTCGGCTTCGGACTCGGGATCAACGCGCTGGCGGCGCTGCGGACGGCGGCGGCTTGCGGCAATTCCCTCGAAATCGACAGCTTCGAGCTTGACGAGCGCCCGCTCCGGGCGGCGCTCGGGATTGCCCCCGCCGATTCGGAAGCGGCAACCATGCTGCGGACATTGCTTGAGCGCGGCGAATATCTTCACGTCGGGGGGCGGCTTACGCTTCACTTCGGCGACGCCAGAACCGAGCTGGTCAAATGCCAACGACAATTCGACGCGGTCTTTCTCGACGCCTTTTCGCCCGACTGCAACCCGGAGCTCTGGACGCTCGACTTCCTGGCCGAAGTCAAACGCCATTGCCGCCGGGAGGCGATCCTCGCCACCTATTCGAGCTCCCACGCCGTGCGCGGGGCCTTGCTCAAGCTCGGCTTCGCGGTCGGCGAGAGCCGCCCCTTCGGCCGTAAGCGCGGCGGCACGGTGGCTTCGCCCGCGCCGGAGCTGATCGAGCTCCCGCTGCCGGACAAAGAGCGCAACATCATCCTCCATTCCACCGCCGGAGTCCCCTTTCGCGACCGGAGCGGCCGTACCTCGCGCGAAGCCATTCTCGCTTACCGCGAAAAACTGGTGCAGAGACTCCGCTCCCGCGGCGTCCCCAAGTGGTACAAGGGGTAACTATTCCGCCTCTTCCTTGCCGGCGTATTCGATGAAAATATCCTCCAGCGTCAGCGCGTTGACGGTGACGGGTGCGATTCCGCTTTCGCGGAGCTGCCGGGCGGTTTCGGCGCGGTCGCCGCATAGGAAAATATGGAGTTCGCCGCTGCGGCGGGCGCGGGAAATCTCGCCGGGGATGAGCTTGGGAACGATGTTTTCGGCCAGCGAAAGGGTGAAGTGTTCGCTTTTGAGGCGGTCGATTTCGCCCGCGGCGACCAGGCAGCCGTCGCGGAGAATGCCGGCGTGGTCGCAGAAGCCCTCAAGCTCCTGGAGAAGGTGCGAAGAGATGAACAGCGTGTGCTCGAAGTCGAGCAGGGTGTCGCGCAGAATGTCGATGAATTCGCGCCGCGCCACGGTATCGAGCCCGAGAGTGGGGTCGTCGAGGATCAAAAGTTTCGGCGACCGCGCCAGCGCTCCGATCAAGGCTGCTTTGGAGTACATCCCGCGCGAGAATTTGCCGAGCTTCAATTCCGCCGGCAGCTCGAAGCGCTTGATCAGCGACTCGCCCAGCGCGGCGTTGTAGTCCGGGAAAAAGCCGGCGAGGAAGTTGCAGTATTCCCGAAGCGAGAGATCGTTGAAGAGCGCCTGATTCTCCGCCACGTATCCGATTCTTCGCCGGAGCTCGACCGCGTCGGCGACCGGATCGAGGCCGAGGACGCGGACGGTCCCGGCATCGGGCAAAAGCTGTCCCGCGAGCATCTTGATGGTGGTGCTCTTGCCCGCCCCGTTGCGCCCGAGGAACGCGTAGACGCTCCCGGCGGGCACGGTTAAGTCGAGATTCTCCAGCACCTTTTTGCGGCCAAAGGATTTACCGACATTGTTGAGTTCAATCGCATTCATTATTTGGTTCCTTTCGCATCAAGCTTGACCAAAGGCAAAGAAAACCGGTAGGGAGCTTTCCACTCTTTGATATTCCAATGACCGTAAAGCTGACGCGGCGGTTTGCCGGCGACGGGAGTGGCGGAGAATTTTTCAATTGGCGTTTCCTGCCAGCTGTACTCAAGTTGAAACGGGTCGGGGGTGCCCGGCTTGATCATCTCGCCCGGGGATTTCGGGAACATTCCGTGTTCCAGCGCGTGTTGCTGAAGCCTGACGTACGGGAGCAGGAAAAAGTGATCCCGCATCGAGGCGAAGACCGGATCCTCCCATCGCTGGAGGACAAAGTCGGGATTTTCCTGTTGCGAGGCAACGGCAATTGGGAGTTTCTCCGGTGGCAGCGTCGCCATTTGCCGGAAATATTCGCTCACGGCGATCCAGTGGTTCATCGTCATGGTGGCTCTCCGCAGTTTCGCTCCCCGGAAAGAGGTCTGCCTCCAATCACATACCCACGCCAGCACTTCGACAATCCGCTTCCAGCCATTGGTTTCAATGCCGGGAAGGTTGGCGGCGAGATAAAACTCTTCAAAAGGATGTTCCGGTTTATCGGATAGTACAATTTTGATTTCCGGCAATGCCGCCTTGCTCGCGAGAATCTGTTCCATGGCGCGATAGAACGGCAGCGCATCGGATTCAGCCGGAAATTTCAGGAGGTACAATAAGAAGTGTGATTTCAGGGTTAGATCGGCGTTGACGCACGAGCGTTCCGGCGTATCATTGCCGGGCATATAATGCGTCGATGAGAGCTGCGGCACCCGGAGATCAGGCATTTCACGAAACCGCGTGATCAGGGGTGCCGCCAGTTCGTAGTGATGGTTGGTCAGCGCGTTCTCAATGGCTTTTTTGAGTGTCACCTGAAAAAACAACAACTTTGACTTATATTGGCGATAAGCGGCGGCCGGGATTTCCACGGTTCTGCTGAAATCGGCGTCGGCGAGTTCCTCCGGTTGCAGCTTCTGACCGGGGCGATAATTCTGAATAACCTCCGGCACTCTTTGCGGGCCGCGGACGATATCGATGCCGGATGTGTGTTCAAAACGGTTGAGGGTGACAAGGTAGCTTGGAATTTCAATCGCGTAGAAGAGCGCCCAGGCGCCGAGACTGAGGGCAACGAGGCCGCTGCATAGCTTGATCAGCATCCACCCGGTCCGGCCGCCGCGACCGACGCCGCGCGTCCAGAGCCACCAGCCGCCGAGCAGAAAAGCGACAGTCGCCACCATGAGAAAGTTGACGGCGGCGCGATTGGTGATCACCATCGTATAAAGTTCGGGGGAATAAAGCCAGACCGTCGCCGGCCACAGTGCGAGGAGGGCGAGCGGAGTCAACAGAAATCCCGCCTGGATTCCTTTGTCGCTCCGGAAGCCGAGCGTCCAGTTGAGCTGCATCGCGTGAATCAGCAGCAGCAACGCGAGGGCCGGGCCGCAGAGTCCGGGATTGGGAACGCGCCCCCATTCGGGTGTGGAGAGGTAAAAAGTTTTCCGACAGACGTCGATGACCGGTCGTCCGCTCTCGCTTGCCCCGTACTTCGCGATCAACAGCAGCGGCAGCCAGATGAAGAGGGCGAAAACGGCGAGGCTGGAGAAGTATCTGGCGATGAAAAGTCTGCCGTCGGCAACCGGCAAGCCGAGATAGAAATCGACCGTGCGCTCACGGAAATCGCGCGCCCAGACGTCGACGCTGACGAGATACCCCGCGATCGGCAGCAGGAGCACGATCGCCAGCATCAGAATTTCGCGCGGGGTTTGAGCGAGACCGCAGTAAAAGACGATGAGCGCCAGCATGATGGTGAACGGGATCATCACCAGAAAAACCGCCCGCTGGCGGCGGAAGTCGAGAGCCCAGATTTTTCCGATTTCATTCATGACGCGCTTCCCCTCTCTTGTTCTTTGCCGGAGGCAATTCGAGACACAAATGTTGCTCCTCCGGCAGTCCGGTGAAATTGGTGTGGAGAAAAATTCTTCCGCTTTCCGATTTGTCGGCGGACCGGTGTTTTCGGTGTGTGCCGACGCAATAGCGCAATTCGATTCGCCCTTTCTCCTCCGGGGTGAGGACGATGGCCGGATCGTCCGGCAGCTCGCCGCTGGTTTTGAGATACTCGCGCAGCCGCAGATACGGGAGATTGAGGCAATGGTTGATGATCGATCTGGTTTGGGCGGTGAGCGATCGTTGCGGGCGATTCAGCAGGAAATTTCGGATATGGTCGGGTATTTCCGCCGGACGGACGGCGATATTGAGTTTACGCTCCGCCGCAATCGCCGCCATCCGGAGTTTCATCGTGTCGGTGGCTTTCCGCAGTTCGGAGCCGAGGAACGGCCGGTCACTGAAATTGCGTTTGAGCACCCACTCGATCACCGCGCCCAAACGCGACCATCCCTCGCGGTCAGCTCCCGGCAGGAAGTTGCGCAGACTGTCGTCGCTCGGAAAAAACGGATCCGGGCGCGCGCCGGAATACGACGTGCCGTCGGAAGCCATCACCAAACCGTCGCGGGGCGCGGCCACCACTCGTAACAAACCCGAGTTATTGCGGGGAAGGGTTTTTAGGAAGTCGGTCAATCCCGGAACGGGACGGTAAAACCGCATAATAGAGACTCTGTCACCGCGAAACCAGAAATCGCGGCTTTCCGGAACCGGATGGCGGAAATCTTCCCGCCACTGATACGTTGCGAGCAGCGGAATGGTTTCCCGCGGGTACTTTTCCAGCAGGCTCAGGATCGGGATCAGTCCGGGAGATCCGTCGCGAGACAATTCCCGCTCGTATGCGCTGAACAGCGCTTCACGGAACTCTCCGAGTTGGCGGCAGTAAGCCGGGTATGCTTCGGGCGGGATTGAGCTCTCTTTGGTGAAATCGAGCGCGAGCAAGTCTTCGGTGCGTTGACTCCTTTGGGCATTGAATTTCATGATCGCTTCGGGAACGCGGAATGAACCTTTGACAATCTCAACGCCGGGCGTATGCTCGAACTTCCGGAGCGTGACCAGATAGTCGGTGATGTCAATGGCTTGAAAAACGCTCCACAGTGCAAGCGAAGTCCCGGCCAGCACGAAAAAATAAAACAGTCCGGGTTTCAGCAGCGACCGCCCGCGGCAGATGCCGATAATCCACAACCGGAGTCCCCCGATGATGAAAAAGAGCGTCCATCCGAGCACATAGACGCAGAGGCCGAATGGATCAAGCTGGTCATGCCGGTTGTCCGGATAGTAGAACCAGGTCAGCCCCGGCCACAGCAGGAGCAGCGCAAGCGGCGTCATGGTCATCGAGAAAAGAACGCATCCTTCGCCGCGAAGCGCCACGGTCCAGACGAAGATCATGGTTTGGATCAGCAACAGGAACAGCGCTGTTATCGTAAGCAAAAGCACACTTGCCTCGACATTGCGGTTGTGTGCAAAAGAGTCCGTCACCAGCATTGCCAGCGGCAATGAGGCAAAAAAAGCGAAGACCATGACGCTTGCTGAATATTTGGCCAGATAAAGCTTCCAGTCCGGGATTGGCAAGGAGAGATAAAAGTCGATGTTCTTTTTTCTGAAATCGCGCCTGACCACATCGCTTGAGACAAACCAGCCGGTGACGATCAAGGCCAAGGATGCGAGGTAGCGGAGCGCGATTTGCCCGGATTTGAAAAGACTTCCGGAAAAATAAATCAGGCCGACAAGGGCGATCGCCGCCGATGCGATGATCAGCATCGAGCGGCCGCGGCGAAGTTCGAGGCTCCAGAGTTTGAGGACGTCACGCATTTTCTTCCCTCCGGCAGAGTTCGGCGAGTTTGGCGAGGACTTCGGCGCGGCCGATGCCGAAGCGGTCGGTGCGCTCGAGGAGGGCGGCGAGTTCGGCGGCGAGGAATTTTTCGCGTTCCTCGGCGAGCTCTTTTTCGGGGCGTGGCATGATGAAGTTGCCGCCCCCGTGGCGACCCTCGATGATCGACTGTTCCTGCAATAGTTTGTAGGCTTTGGCGACGGTGTTGGGATTGATCCGGAGGATCGCCGCCATTTCGCGCACCGGCGGGATCCGGTCGCCCGGCCGCCAGCGGCCGGCGAGGCACCCGGCCTTGATCCAGTCGGCCACCTGCAAGTAGACCGGCACCGGACTTTGAAGATCGATTTCCATCATGGGACCTCCACAATGTGTATTGCTTTTCTAATACAAGTATACTGTATAGATAGTACACTTGCAAGGGAAGTTTTGAAAATAAATCAAAAATTTTCGCGGGAACGCCGGAAAACAGCTGAAAAAAGAAGAAAAAATGGCAACCCCGCAAGGATTCGAACCTCAACTAAGTGGACCAAAACCACTTGTGCTACCATTACACCACGGGGTTGCGTAGAGCGTTTGTTAATTTAGCGCGATTTTGGAAAAAATCCACTGCGGGAATTGAATTTCAGAGAGGAAAATTTGGAAAAAAGCGCTATAGTATCCTCAATATCGCCGGAAAGACGCTTGTTTCTTGCTTCGGGCGGAGAAATCCGGAGCCTGAAGCCGCGAAGTTTGTTTTTCTGGAATTGTCGTTTTGCCGGTTTCGCCGGGTTTGAACGCGAAATCATAACAAATTTGTCAGGATTGCCGGAGACCGGGAAATCCGAGAGAAGATATTCGGGAGGAGTTTCGATGCATCCGATTGCTTTGGAGATAGGTTCGCTTTCGATTCGTTATTACGGCATCATGGCCGCGATCGGGTTTCTGCTGGCGAGTTTGGTGATCAGCTGGAACCGCAAGTACGCGGCGATGAACCGCGACCAGGCCAATACGGTGGTTCTGCTGGCAATGCTGGCCGGGGTGACGGGGGCGCGGATTTTTTACGTGATCCAGTTTTACCGGCAGTTCGAGAATGATTTCTGGCGCATTTTCCGGATCGACCTGGGGGGACTGGTGTTTTACGGCGGGTTCTTCCTCGCGGTAGCGGCGATCCTGATCTACTGCAAACTCCAGAAGCTCGACATGGTGCGGGTGCTCGATATTTTCACCCCGGCGCTGGCGCTGGGGCATGCGATGGGGCGGATCGGGTGTTTTCTCAACGGCTGCTGTTACGGCAAGCCGACCGAAATCTGTCTCGGGGTGGTTTATCCCGCCGGGAGTGAACCGGCGCGGCGGTACGGCGAAGCGGCGCTGCATCCGGTTCAGTTGTACGAGTCGGCGATCAACATTGTGATTTTCGCGGCGATGATGCTGCTGGTGCGGCGCGGCCGGCGGGGGATGGCGACCGGGGCGTATCTGGCGATTTACGGGGTGATCCGGTTTGCCGACGAATTTTTCCGCGGCGACCATCAGCAGTATTGGCGGGGGCTGACTCCGGCGCAGACGATCGGGCTGGGGATGGTGCCGGCGGGGATTGCGGTGATGATTTATTTTTACCGCCGGGGAAAGAAGTCGGAAAATGCCTGAATTCATCATTCCCGCCGAGCTGGCGGGGGAGCGGCTGGATCGGGCCTTGACCCGGCTGATGAGCGACGCGTCGCGGTCGTGGCTGCAAAAATTGATTCGTGACGGGCGGGTGCGCTGCGACGGCACGGCGGTGGATTCGACCCGGCTGGCGGTGCGCGAGGGGATGAAGCTTGAGGTGGATTTGCCGCCGCCATTGGCCGCGACGCCGACGGCGGAGGAGTTCACGTTTCCGGTGTTGTTTGAAGACGAGGCGATGCTGGTGATCGACAAGCCGGCGGGGGTGGTGGTGCATCCGGCGGCGGGGAATGCCTCGGGGACGGTGGTGAATGCGCTCCTGGGGCGTTATCCGGAGCTGATGGAGGAGCTGGACGAGTCGGATCACCGGCCGGGGATTGTGCACCGGCTGGACAAGGATACGTCGGGGTGTCTGGTGATTGCCAAGACGCCGAATGCGCAGTTTAAATTGTCGCAGGCGTTTGCTTCGCGCGAGGTGGAGAAGCGGTATCTGGCGTTGTTGCGGGGGGAGATGCGGGAGGCGCGGCGCGAGGTGGAGACATTGATCGGGCGTCATCCGGTGAACCGGCAGAAGATGGCGGTGGTGGAGCGGAACGGGAAGTTTGCGCACTCGATTTTCCACAAAAAGGGGGCGGGGGTGAGTGGGAAGCAGCTGTATACGGTGGCGGAGGTGGAGATTTTGACCGGGCGGACGCATCAGATTCGGGTGCATGCGGCGTTTCTTGGGTATCCGGTGTTGGGGGATGAGACGTATGGCGGGGTGACGGCGGAGTTTCCGGCGGCGCGGCAGATGCTGCATGCGTATACGATTGTGCTGCCGCATCCGGTGACGGGGGAGCGGATGAAGTTTACCGCGCCGGTGCCCGACGACATGCGCCGCTGGCTGACGACTTAAAAAAAAAGAAAAAGCGCGAAGCGCCCAAAAAAAGCGCGAAGCGCCAATCCCGCCCCCCGTCGTACGGGGGCGCCGTCCAGGGGGCGAACACCCCTGGTCGCTCGCTCAAAAGCGAGCGAAGCTAAGCGACAGCGCTCCCCCCCCCTGAGGTCGGCGGAGCCGACGCCACACTGCGGGAGCGAGGTCGGCAGCCGGGTCACGAAGTGACCGGCGAACGACATCGAGCGAAGCAGGGC
>CAZRFG010000113.1:0-10426 GCA_964599205.1 uncultured Victivallaceae bacterium | reverse complement strand
CTTGGGGCCGTAGAAGGCGCCGCCGCCCTCGTCGACCTCGCAGTCGAGGCCGCATTTGGCAACCGCTTTTTCCAGCGAAGTCAGCGCCTGCGCCCAGCGGGCGGGGTCGCCGACCGCCTTTTCCGGGCGGGTGGCTAGATAAGCCTTGATTTCCTTGAACCCGAAATCCTTCCAGATCGCGAGGCTGAAGCGGAGCACTTCGGCGATTTCGTCCTCGATCTGGTCCGGGGTGCAGATGATGTGGGCATCGTCCTGGGTGAAGCCGCGGACCCGCAGCAGACCGTGGAGCACGCCCGACTTTTCATAGCGGTAGACCGTCCCGAGTTCCTCCCAGCGCAGCGGCAGTTCGCGGTACGAACGCAGTTTGGCGCGGTAGATTTCGATGTGGAAGGGGCAGTTCATCGGCTTCGAGTAGTAGTCCTTTTCGTCGATCTGCATCGGCGAATACATGCCGTCTTTGTAGAACGACAGATGTCCCGAGGTTTCCCACAGCACGCTCTGGCCGATGTGGGGGGTGTACAAGAGCTCGTAGCCGTTGCGGTAGTGTTCCGCCCGCCAGTAGGTTTCGATCAAATTGCGGATGAAGGCGCCTTTGGGCTGCCACAGCACCAGGCCGGGGCCGACGTTTTCGGAGAAGGTGAAAAGGTCGAGTTCCTGGCCGAGTTTGCGGTGGTCGCGTTTCTGGGCTTCCTCAATCCGCTTGAGATATTCCTGGAGTTCCTCTTCGCTGGCGAAGGCGGTGCCGTAGATGCGCTGGAGCATCGGGTTCTTTTCGTCGCCGCGGAAGTAGGAGCCGGCGATCGACAGGAGTTTGACCGCGCCGATCTGGCCGCTGTGTTCGACGTGGGGTCCGCGGCAGAGGTCGACGAAGTCGCCGGTCTGGTAGAAGCTGATCACCGCGCCGTCGGGGACGTCGGCGAGGCGTTCGAGTTTATAGACCTGGCCGTCTTTTTTGAGCATCGCTTCGGCTTCTTCGCGGGTGGGCTCGAAGCGGACGAAGGGGAGTTTGCGGCCGATCATTTTCTTCATCGTTTTTTCGATATTTTTGAGGTCTTCCGGGGTGAGCCGGTGGGCCATATCGAAGTCGTAATAGAAGCCGCTTTCGGTAGCCGGGCCGATGTCGAATTTGGCATCGGGGTAGAGTTGTTTGACGGCGGCGGCCATCAGATGGGCGGCGCTGTGGCGGATCGTTTCCAGACTGTACTGACTCATGTTCTTTTTTCCGTATGTGTCAAAAAATTGGGTTTCGCTGCGGGGTTCGCCCCGGGCGGGGAGGAAGCGCCGGAAAATTCCGGCGGCCTTCTCACCGGCCGGGGATGACGGCGCAACAAGTCACACCCGCGTTGGTAACGCGGGTCTGACCTCCATGGTTGCGGATGTTCATATCGTTGCTCATGTTGTTGTCCTAATCATCGTTTCAGTGCCCCGGTCAAGGGCATTGCCCTTGCGCGGAGTCAAGAGGGCGCGGAGCCCTCTTGCGGTGTGCGAGGCAGCGCCTCGCCGTTTTCGCTCCGGGCGGGCGCACTGCGCCTTTGACTCTCACCGCTCCGTTGTCGCGGGTGGCCAGGAGCTACGACTAACGCAGTTCGCCCGGCCCGAGCGAAGACGCGTATGCGTCGGAGCGACCGTCTCGAAGCAACACGCAAAATGCCGCGTCAACGATCTTCCTCCGTGCCTCCGTGCCTCCGTGCGAAAACAGTCCCGACTCACAGTCCTGCTTCGCTCGACGTCGTTCGCCGGTCACTTCGTGACCCGGCTGCCGACCTCGCTCCCGCAGTGAGGCGTCGGCTCCGCCGACCTCAGGGGGAGCGCTATCGCTTAGCTTCGCTCGCTTTTTAGCGAGCGACCAGCGTTTCGCCGCTGGACCACGCCCCCGTACGACGGGGGGCGGGATTGGCGCTTCGCGCTTTTTTTATTTTTTTTATTTTTTTAAAACAGCTCAGGTTGCTCGGGGGGCGGCTCAATCAAATCCCGCACCGGCCCGAAACTCCTGCGGTGAATCGCACACGGACCCAACCGCCGCAACGCCTCCAAATGCATCGCCGTCCCATACCCCTTGTGCAACTCAAACCCATACCCCGGATACCGCTCCGCCATCCCCGTCATCAACTCGTCCCGGTACACCTTCGCCAATATACTCGCCGCCGCAATCGACGCCGACTTGGCATCCCCCTTCACCACCGACTTCGACGGCTTCGGCAAATACGGCACCGGCCGCCCGTCCACCAACAGAAAATCCACTTCCCCCAACGCCGACGCCGCTTCCCGCATCGCCAGATCCGTCGCCCGGAGAATGTTCAATTCGTCAATCTTCTCCGGCCCCACCTCGATCACCGCATAACGCACCCCCGGCGTCGCCAAAATCGCCTCCCGCATCGCCAGCCGCTCCCCCTCGGCCACCTGCTTCGAGTCAAATACCCGCGGAATCCGCTCCTCACGCCGGAAACATACCGCCGCCGCCACCACCGGACCCGCCAACGGGCCCCGGCCCGCTTCATCAATTCCGGCGACAAAGACAAACCCCTCCGACCAGAGCTTTCGTTCCAGCAGGAGGAGTTCGTCACTGTTCGCCAGATAAGCGTTCATCGCATCGGCGCGGCCCAGGGGGCCGCCGTCAGGCGGTCAGCTTAGCGGGCTTCTTTGACGCGGGCGGCCTTGCCGACCTTGTCGCGCAGATAGTAGAGCTTGGCACGACGGACATCGCCGCGACGAACCACTTCCACGTGATCGATGCGCGGGCTGTTCTTCGGGAACACGCGCTCGACTCCGTTACCGGAAACCACCCGGCGGACGGTGAAGGTCTCTTCAATCCCGCTGCCGCGAGTGGCAATCACGGTGCCCATAAACTGCTGGATTCGTTCGGTGGTGCCTTCGACGATCTTGACGAACACCTTGATGGTGTCGCCCACCGCGAAGTCGGCGAGATCGGTTCTCAGGTTCTCATTGCGGATCTTGTCAACTATGTTCATTCTACTTGCCTCCAAGTTTCTTCGTTTTCAAAAATTGTTCCCACAGCTCCGGCCTCCGCTCGCGCGTCAACCCGGCCGATTGTTCAAACCGCCACGCCGCAATCCGCCCGTGGTCGCCGGACAACAGGACTTCCGGCACCGCTTCGTCGCCGAACACCGGCGGCCGCGTGTATTGCGGATACTCCAGCAGGCCCTCGGCGAATGACTCGTCCGAGCTCGATTCGTCGCACCCCAGCGCGCCCGGCAACAACCGGACCACCGCATCGACCATCACCATCGCCGCCAGATTTCCGCTGGTCAGCACATAATCACCGATCGAATACTCGCGGTCGATGCACTGGTCGATCAAACGCTGGTCCACGCCTTCATAGTGACCGCAAACAATCAACAGATGTTCGCAATCCTTCAACTCCCGCGCCGCCGCCTGGTCAAACCGGCGGCCGCGCGGAGTGGTCAAAATCACCATCGTCTCCGGCCGCCGCAGCTCCCGGATCGCCCGGTCCAGCACTTCGACCTTCATCAACATCCCCGGCCCGCCGCCGTACGGCTTGTCATCCACCGTCCCGCGCCGGTCGGAGGCGAACGACCGCAAATCGATCGATCGCAACTCAAAAAGCCCCTTCTCCGCCGCCCGCCCGATGATACTCGATCCCAGCGGGCCCGGATAAATCTCCGGAAACAGCGTGAGAATGTCGACTTTCAACTCAGTCGACCACTTCGACCGAAACCCGCTGCCGCATCCGGCCCGCGGCTCCGCTCACCAGGGAGCGGATGGCCATGATGGTTTTGCCGCGCTTGCCGACAATCTTGCCGATGTCTTCCTTGCGGCAATCGATCTTGAGCGTGCAACCTTCGGCATTTTCCTCGCAGCTCACCCGGACGTCGTCCGGATAGTCCACCAGCGAACGCGCCACATAGTCCACGAACCCCTGGAGGTCGCGGAGCGTCCGCGCGCTCCCCGATGGCGACGGCGCGGACGCATCTTTCGATACGGCGCCGCCGGTCAAGAAATTCAACAATGCTTTCAGCACGATATTTTTCCTTACTGTTCAGCCGGGCCGGGCTTACGCCTGGGCTTCGGCTTCCGCGGGAGCGGCGGCGGCTTCGGCCTTGGCTTTGGCTTCAGCTTCCGCTTTGGCGCGGGCCTTCTTTGAAATCGACGGCGTGCGGACTTTGTCCTTCAGCGATACACCCTTGGCCTGACGATCGGCAATCGCGGTGACCGTTTCCGAAGCAATCGCACCGACGCCGACCCAGTAGGTGTAACGCTCGAGATCGAGCTTCTCATTTTTGCTGCGCGGATCGTAGTAGCCGAGCTCTTCAATCGCTTTGCCGTCACGGCTGGAACGATCGTCCATCACCACCACCCGAAAGCAAAGCGCATTTCTCGTTCCGGTACGTTTCAGTCTGATTTTAACCATTGCTTCTTCCCAACCTTTTCCCGTTGTTTTGTAAATCTTTTCCGCATGTTCCGCCCAAGCTACACAGGCGCGGCCCCCTTCGCGTACACAACCGAAACTCCCGCGAATTCACCGGATCTATTCATATTATGGATGCGGACCACTTAATATAACCCGCCAAATTGATTTTGCAAATCGCAAAAACGGTTTTTTCCCGCATCCCGGAACGCTTTTACTGGAGCCCGATCGCCCGCAGCGGATTCAGGATCGCCAGAATCCGGATTTCCTCCTCCGAAAGACCGATTTCACGGAGCACCTTGACACAGCCGGTGATCGTCGCCGACGAGCCCACCAGACATCCCTTGGCCGGATTGTGCAAGTAGCCGTTCTCCTCGATCACCACATCATTGCCCATCGAATAATAATGTCCGGGAGGCATCCCCGCCAGCGACGAGGCGTCGCTCACCACCAGCGCGTGATCCAGCCCCTTGGCCCGGATCATCACCTTCAACAGTTCCTTGGGCAAATGATGCCCGTCGGCGATCATCATCGCGGTCAACCCGTCCACGCTCAACCCCGCCAGCAGCGGATTGCGATGCCGGTTGACTTCGTTGGGCATGCCGTTGCCGAGGTGGGTCAACAGCGTCGCGCCGGCGTCGCGGCAGGCGCAGAGCTGATCGTAAGTCGCCAGCTGGTGCCCGAGCGACACCGCCACCCCGGCCTTGACCGCGTGGCGGGTCAGCGCCGCCGCGCCGGGGACTTCGGCCGCGATGGTGATCAGCCGGATCGAATCGTCCGACCAGCGCCGCATCCGGTCAAAAAACTCCGGCGTCGGCGGCCGCACCGACCTGGGGTCGTGCGCCCCGACCGCACCCGGCTTGTCGGAGAGAAACGGGCCCTCGACATGGATGCCAAGCATCTTGCCGGCGAATTCCGGGAGCTTCATCACGCTTGCAATCATCGCCAGGTTGCGCTCGTAAACCGCCTCGGGAGCGGTGATCACGGTCGGCAGAAACGCCCCGCAACCGGTCTCCAGCAGCTGCCGGCTGACCCCGATCAAATCTTCTTCCTTCAGCTCGGCATCAGTGAAATCGACGCCGAGATACCCGTTGACCTGCAAGTCAACATAACCATTGGTCTTCATAATTTTTCCTCTAAATAAAAGCCGCGGAACTCGCGTTCCGCGGCTCGATTGAAACCCCGCGCTCAGTAGGCGAGGAAGGCATCGAGCGTCTGCCCGGCCTCATCGTCAAAGAGCGAGTTGAATGACGTCGCGGACGCTTCGAGCATCGCGTAGGCGTTGCCGACCGGATTCGGCACATGCTGGAGCGTACCCTTGGGGAGATTGCCCTGGTAATGCGTCCCGTCGCTGTAGTCGTTGGTGCCGGTGTAGGTGATCGTTTTGGAGGTCACCGAACCGTTGTTGTACAGCATATTCGAATTCTGGTTGAAGATGCTGCCGACGTTGATCGTTCCGGTCGCTTCGTTGGTGATCGAGTTGGCAAGCCCTTCGACCACGGTCAGGGTGTTCGAGACCAGCAACTTCTGGGTGTTCTCGATCGAACCGTCCACCTTCAGATTGGCGACCGTGAAAGTGCTCGAGTTCTCCAGATTGCCGCCGAGCGTCACCTGGGCCGCGGATGCGGTGAAGGCGTTCTTGGCGTGGAAGTAGTGTTCTACCGTCACGCTGCTGCCGCGAACCGTGAAGTTGCCGTACTCATGCTCGATCGACTCGGCACTCAAATTGCCGCCGACGGTGAACGCCCCGGCGCCGACGTAGGTGTTGATATGACCGCCCGCGCCGACGTTGCCTTTGGCATTGAGCAGACCGTAGTTGTCAAGCACGCCCTGCACCGAGATCGAACCGACCGAGAGGCTGCTGGCGGAAGCATTGTTCTTGAAGGACGCCGCCGAGAGATCGCCGGACAGCGTGATCGTCTTCAAGTTGATGATATCGCCGCCATTCAGCGATTTGGCGGTGAAGACACCGCTGTTCTCCAAGTCGCCGCCAAGCACGACATCGGCCGCGGCGGCACTCAACGTGCCCGCATTGGTGATGCCGCCGACAACGTTGATCGAGGTGCCGCGAATGGTGATCGTCCGGCTCGCGGTATTCGAAATGCTCGCCGCGCTGACATTGCCGGAGATGGTGGCGGAACCGGCGTTGTTGAACGCGCCCATCAGCACCGAGAGATCGCCGTTGGCAGTCAGCGTACCGCCGTTGTTGAGGTCGCCGACGAAGATGTCGATCGACTTGGCGCTCAGCGTCTTGCCGGTCGCGTTTTCGAGCGATTCCGCAACCAGGTTCTGGGCAATTGTGAACGTCCCGCTGTTGGTGATCAGGCCGTATCCCTCCACTTTGCCGGTCGAAGTGATCGAGCCGAAGTTGGTGATGCCGCCCTCGACCTTAATGTCGCCGGCGCGGATCGCTTTGCCGTTGGCGTTTTCAAGCGAGGTGTCAGCCCCGCTGAGGGTCAGCGAACCGGTCATCGACAAGGTTCCCTTGTTGGTCAACCCGGTGCCCTTGACATCCAGACTCAATACCGTCATGGTGCCGTTGTTGAGGACGTCCCAGTTCACCACCGAGTTGGCGGCGGCGGCACTGATCGTGCCGTTGTTGAGCAGATTGCCGCCGACACTGAAGACCGCCCCGCGGATGGTAATCGTCCGCTGCACGTTGTTGTTCATACTGCCCTGAACTTCCAGTGAGCCGCCGATGGTCATGGAGCCGTTGTTCTTGAGGTCGCCAACGATCACCGCGCGGCCGGAATCGGCGGTCTGGGCCTGAGCATTGAGAGCGACCGTGCCGGACTTGCTGTCGAACATCCCGGCGACATACAGCTGGCCGGAACCGTCCTGGCCGTTGACCGTGTTGATGGTCAGTTTGCCGGTGGTCAGCACATTGGCGTTGCTGGTGTTGGTGTAACTGCCGCCATTGACCAGATCGCCGCCATTGACCGCAATCCCGGTCGCGGTGATCGAGCCGGAGGTATTGTCCGCCCGGCCGCCGACCGAAATCCGGCCGGTGACCGTCGCCGCGTCGACCAGAAGTCCGGTGACGTTGATGGTGCCGCTGGTGACCTTGTTGATGCTCGCGTCAATCTTGCCGTTGAACAAACTGCCGTTGCCTTCGAGGGTCAAACAGCCGTCGGAAACCAGATTGTTGACCGTGCCGGTGCGGACCACCACCGAAGTGACCGTCAGCGTGCCGACGTTGGTCAAATTGGCGGAAACGCCTCCAAGCAGGCCGCTGTCGATCAACCGCAGCGAACCCGCGGTAAGCGAACGGTTGTTGATCAGATTGCCGCCCTCCAGCACAATGCCGCCGTTGGACTCAATGCCCGGGATGGACTGGTCGTCGCCCCATACCACCACCGTCGGCTCGGTCTTGCCGGTCGAGGGGTTGTATTTCTGAATGGTGGCGTAAACCGCGCGGCAAGTCACCGTACCGTCGTTGGCGAAATCACCGATGGAATTGAGGTGGATCCCGGCCGCACCGATGCTGCCGGTGGAGCTGTTGAGAATGACGCCTTCGCCGCCGTCTCCGACGGTAATCATCCCGGTGCCGAGGGTGGTGGCAAACTGCCCGTTGACATTGTTTACCCGTTCGCCGACGTAAACCACGCCGGACGCGGTCACCGTGATCGCCCCGTCGTTGGCCAGCGACCCGGTGATGGTGCCGTCGGGCTGTTTGGCGCCGACGGTATTGATGGTGATCGAACCGGCTTTGATCGATTTGCCCTTGGCATTGATCAAACTGCCGTAGACCGCATCCGGTAGTACATTGCTGTCGCCGCCGATGGTCAGCGAACCGTCGGCCAGCACGGTGCAAGCCGACACGCCGTTGTCGCTGTTAAGCACCGCCAGCGCACTGAGGGTCATCGCCGCCTGGTTGTTAATGTTGCCGGTCTTGGCCCAGAGCGAACCCGCGGTCAGTGACCCGCTGAGGTTTTCGACCCCGGCGTAGACCTGAATGCCGATGCCCTTGGAGTTCGTATCCAGCCCGGCGTACAGCGAAGTCTGAACTTTGCCGTTGACGATCGTGCTCGACGCCGCGGTGACGTTCAGCGTCCCCCGGTTGGTGATGCCGCCGCCGGAAAGCAGCTCCCCGGTGCCCGCGTCGAAAATACCGTTGACGATCAGGCTGGTCGAGCGGAAAGTCTTGCCGGCGTTGTTGATGAAGTTGCCGTTGAGATCCACCGCGCCGTCAGTCAGCATCGACTGATCGTTCACACCGCCGCTGGCCCATTTGACAAAAGTGGCGGCAACGGTGATCGAGCCGTTGTTGGCGATGTCGCCGCTGGCCTGACCGAGATTGTTGAGGTCGATCGAGCCGACCGTCATCGTCCCGGAGTTGTTGAGCGCACCCTTGCCGAGGATCTTCAGCGAACCGTCGAAACCGGCGCCGGTGTAATCGACCAGAGTCTTGACCTTGGTCGCGTTGTCGGTGGAGAAGGTGTAGGTCGGCAGCAGTTTCAGCGTGCCGACGTTGTAAAGGCTGCCGTTTTCAAGCTGGATCGCCGAAGCGGAGAGCGAACGGCCCGCACTGTTGTCAATGGTGCCGTCGCCGGCGATGATGATCTGGCCATAGCCGACGTAAGCATCGACGGTGGTGACGCCGTTGTTGACCGCCTTGAACTGGACGCCGCCGATGGTGCCGGAATTCACCAGCGAACCGACGGTCAGCCGGACGTCGAGGCCGCTGACGTTGGAGTGGGCCTCTTTGAGGCGCAACGTGCCGCCGATCAGCAAAGTGCCTTTGTTGGTCAGCGTGCCGTAGAGGGTCATGTCCATCACCGTCAGCGTGCCGGACGCGTTGGTGACCGAACCCGCCGAATCGGTGTAAACGCCGCCGGCGTCCTCACGGTAAGACACGATCGAAGTCGCCGTCAACGCGCCGTAGTTAGTGATCGAAGCGTTGTCCTTGAGCAGGATCGAGTTGATCCAGAGCGGATTCTGCGCCGTCGAGTTGTCGGCTTCCTTCATCGTGCCGCGGTTTTCGAGCGAACCGGTGCTGATCACGATGTCGGTCGCCTTCAAAGTGGCGCGGTTGACCAGATTACCCGCGATTTCAATCGAATGCGCGGTCAGCGTGCCGCCGGTGTTGTTGATCGACGAGTTGAGTCCGGTCAGCGAAAGCGCGTCGGCCACGGTCAGGATCGAACCGTTGTTGATCACCGGACCGCCCGAGAAGTTGGTTTCGTTGCCCAGGAGATCGCCGCCGATCAGCAGCTGCGCTTTGTTGGTGATTGAGCCGAATCCGATATTAAGATCACCGGTGACCGTGATGACGCCGCCGTTGTTCTGCAGGATGCCGCTGTCATTGAGGTCAATGCTGCCGGCATTGAGAACCCGCGAGTTGGTCAGCGTGCTGGCCATCCGGTCGATGACGGTGACCGTGCCCTGCGTATCGGTTTCAATCACCAGCCCGTCATTCATCGTAATCAAACCGGTGACGTTCATGGTGCCGAGGTTGTTGAGCCCGCCGGCCCAGCGGATCAGGTTGAACGGATCGTCGTAGTTGAGATAGCTGGCGACCGTGACCGAGTCGACCGTGACCGTGCCGGAGTTGGTGAAAATACCGCCGGTCACTTCGATGTTGAAGGCGGTCATCGTCCCCGCACCGATGGTCAGTTCACCGTTGGTTGAGAAGTTGCGCTCGATCATGATCGCACCGTCCACCGTCAGCATCGTAGCCTTGCTGATCATCGCACCCGCGCTGATCGAGCCGGTGGTGAAAGCCCCCTGCAGGAAGTTGACCGAGCCGAAGAGATCGAACGAACCGAGGTTGCTGACCATCCCCGCCTTGGTGGACGATTGGAACTGCAACTGGCCGGTCGCAAGATCGGGGTCGGAGGCAAAACCGTTGGCCGTAATCACCCCGCCCGCCGCCAGTTTGATCGCCGCGAGAGTGCCCTTGGCGTCGTAGACGGCAAGCACTTTGGCGCTGTTGGCAAGATCGATATTGCCGGTCGCGGTCACCGGTCCGCCGAAGAGAATACCGTTGGTTCCGGTGACGTTGATGTCTTTGAAGCCGGTCAAGCCGCCGATGTACGC
>CAZRFG010000112.1:6374-10446 GCA_964599205.1 uncultured Victivallaceae bacterium | reverse complement strand
GCGGGGGTGAAGTTGGAGCAAATGTCGCCGACCCGGATTTGATGGTCGTCGAGTTCAAAGAGCGCCCGCCAAGTGCGGCAGCCGATGCTCCAGAGCGTGCCGCCGAGGTGACTGACCCGTTTGCGCTTGCGGTCACAGGGCGAAAAACGGAGCTGGACACGGCAGAAATTAACCAGGTCGGGGCCGCCATGAGCGGCGATCCATTCGCTTTTGGCCAGTGCCGCGGGGGCGAAATCGACCTGATGAATCTCGGTCGCCGCTTCGTCGAGCCAGCCGGCCGCGGCGTCGGGAAAGGCGTCGGCGGCGGGGATGTAGGGCTTGAGATCGAGCACCGGGGTTTGGTCGAGGATGTCAAAGTTTCGGATCAAGAGCTTGTTGCCCTCAATCCGCTCCAGCTCGACACAGCTCATTCCGAGCCGGTTCGGCCGGTGCGGCGACCGGGTGGCGAAAACCCCGACCCGGCGGCCGGGGGGAGTGATCACCGGCGGCGCGACTTTGAGATTCCAGTGCTCATTGAGGTGAAAGACGAAAATCACCCATAGCCGCTCGAAGCCCGCCAGGTCGGCGAGCCCGTCGCGGTATTCGTCGAAGAGCTCGATCACCCCGTGATTTTGGGCGTAAACTCCCTGCCGCGGCGCTTCAAAGCGGTAACGCTCGCCGCAGCGCACCAATCCGATCGGAGTGACCGAAAAGGAGTCCGCCATTTATTTGGAGCCGGCGATCCGGCGGCACTCGGCGTTGATCCGCATCAGTTCAAGCGTCGCTTCGATCGGCACAAAGGGTTTCTTGTCGAGGGCGAAATGGTCGTAGACATGCTCGTAGTAAACTCCTTCGACGTGTTTCGGGAGTTCGATTTCGGTCTCGTGCCACGGCAGCGGCTCCTCGGAGGCGTATTTGCGGTTGGCGGCGGCCAGTGATCCTTGCGGTGCCAGTTCCGGCATTTGCCCCGCCGGGACGTAGCGGACGCGCCAGCACCTGGCGGCGTTGTCAAGCCGGGCCGCGCCGTTTTTGCCGTAGACGAGCCACTCATGGCCGTCGATGGCGGAAGCCATGTTGATATCGATGTCGCCGATCACGCCGGCGGGATTGACCAGCAGGATCTTGGCCACGTCATCGGCATCGCCGACCGAGACTTCGCGCCGGAGTTCGCAGCCGGTGACGTTGAAGTGATCGCCGCCGAACACATACATGAATTGATCGACGAAGTGGGCGCCGTAGTTGTTGAGCATGCCGCCGCCGAATTCGAGCTTGGACTGCCAGTCGTTGCGACGGCTGAAGCCGTGACAGGTGCGGCGGGTCATGAAGACTTCGCCGAGGACGCCGGATTCGAGGATCGAGCGCAACACCTGGGCTTCCGGGCGCACCCGGTGGGGCTGGTAGATCATCAGCTTGCGGCCGTATTTTTTCATCGCTTCCGCCATCATTTTGGCTTCGTCGAGATTCTTGGCCAGCGGTTTTTCGCAGAAAACATCGATGCCGCGCTCAAAAGCGTACAAGGTCTGCGCCGCATGGAAACTGGTCGGCGAAGTCAGCACCAGGAGATCGGCCTCTTTTTCCGCATCGAGCATCGCTTCGACGGTGGCGTAGGTGCGGGGCACCTGAAACGTATCCACCGCCTCCTTCAGCCGCTCCGGCAGCGGATCGGCGACCGCCAGCAATTCAAATTTGTCGTTGGCCTTGATTTGCGGCAAATGGTAGGCCCACCCGATGCGACCGAGTCCGGCGACCACTACTTTCAACTTCTTACTCATTTTTTTTCTCCACTATTGGAAACTTATGATGATTGCGATCGATCGGCGGGCGGGGAGTCAATTTGACCTTGAGTTCGCGCAGTCCCGCGGCGGGGAGCGGAAGTTCATAGATCATCATCGAGCCGGGCGCGGCCAGAAAAGCCGGCGTCACGCCATCGCCGAAAAGATTTTTTTCACCGGAAACGCCGCCGTCGCTGTCGATCAGCAGCACCTGGATTTCAAAGTCGCAATCCAGCTCTTTGACTGGCCGGATAAAGAACACCACCTTGTTGCTCAAGAGCGAAAACCGGACTTCGCAATCCGGCCACTTCTGCGGCAGCAGCCGGCCCAGTTCGGAATACTGGAGGTCGCTGACGACGTGAAGCCGGTCGGGCTTGGCCTCGCCCTCTTTGGCCAGCAGCACCAGCATGCGTCCGTCCCGCAGCACCCGTTCGACCACCCGGTAATCGCGCGTCAGCAGCGAGCCCCGGACCTGGTCGAAAAGGCCGCGGTCTTCATATTCGGCAAAGAGGTCGAGCAGTACGAAATTGCTCAGGTAATTGAATTGAAAGCAGTTCGGGTACAATTGATTGCGCAGTACGAAATGGGCGGCGGGAGCCATCGAGGCATTGAGTTCCGCACCGAGCGGAATGTGCTGCTTGAAAAGCTCGATTTCCGGCCCGAAGCTGCGCTGCATCGCCACCCCGTTGAACGAGTATTTGCCGTGGATGCCGTAGGCGAAAAAATAAAAGGCGAAAATCGCGCCGAGCAAACTTCCTGAAAGCAGCGGCGTCAGCAAGCGTTCGCCGCCGTGTACGCCGGGCAGGGGGTGAAAGAGCAGTTTTTCCCAGCGTCCGGATTCCCGGCGGCGGCGGATGTCGGCGGCGGCGAGCACCGCGGCAACGTAGAAGAGCATCAGGAAGTCGGCCTGGTGTTGGACCGCGATGTTGCGGAGCCACACCCCTTCCTGAATGGCGATGTAAGTAAAGGGCAGCAGACAGGGCAGCAGCCACAGCGGACGGCAAGGGGCGATCATCCACACCGGCAGCAGCAAAAGCAGCGCAAATTCGAGCGTCCGGAGTGAAAACAGCGTCCCGAAAAAGACTTGCGGCCGGAGGAGCGGCGACAGCACCACTTCGCCGAAAGAGTTGCCGAGGTGGCTGAACATGAAAAGCATCCGGTATTCGCCCTCTCCCTGGAAATACGGCATCACCCAGTTGGTCACCGCGAAAAAGTAGATCGTGCTCAAAATCGTCATCGCCGCGCCGCGTTTGCGTTCGCCGCGCAGGAAAAGCACCACCCCGACCCCCGCCCAGAGCACCGGAATGGTCTCTTTGAGCAACAGCGAAAGCGCCCAGACCGCCCACGAACTTTTGATCATGCCGCGCGATTGGAAAATGAAAAACAAAATCAGGAGCGGCATGAAAAACGAATTCTCGTGAAAACCGTATCGCTGGGTCAGGATCAGGTTGGCAAGCGAAGGCGCCAGCAAGGTGATCGTCGCCAGCGTCAGAGCATGGACCGGCGGCAGTTTGTTGACCCGGGCGAGCGCGTAGATCAACGGGACGTTGCTGTAAAGCAGCAGCACGTTGAATATGAAAAAAGGCTCCGGCGAAGTGGTGAAGGCGGCAAACGGCAGCAGCAGCAGGATCGAGAGCGGCATAAAGTGGTTGCCCAGGAAATTGAGGCCGGTCTCATTGGTGATGAAGTATTTGCCGCGAAGCGTATTGCTCGCCGCATCGAGGAACAGTCCCCAGTCGTGGATATACAAATAGAGGACATCGAGCGCCTTGATCTGCATCCAGCAGCCGACCCCGATCCACCAGCAGGAAAGGAGCGCGAAGCCGATCAGCAGCGGTTTCAGCAGATTGCGGCGGAAAAGGTCCTGCTCCGCTCCCGGCAGCAGCAGCAGCTGGCGCGCCGCCGCCCAGCCGATCCCAAAGGAAAACACAATCGCCGACCCGAACCCCGGCAACACCCCGGCCAGTCCGCACAAAAAAAGCGGCGCCGGAGCCACCGCCAGCGCGGCGTCGGGAAGTTGCGGCCGCAGTTTCCGCAAACCGAGCATGAAGGCGATTTCGATGATTACCCCGGCCAGGATGAAGGTCGCCGCCAGAAAGGGCGACCGGTCTTCGGGCCGCGTCAGAATCGCGCTGTAGGCGGCACAGTCGACGCTGTAAAGAACGTGGAATTGCGAATAACACCCCAGTCCCAGCAGAAATCCGCCGAGCAATGCGGCGGACAGCACCAACGCCGTTCCCGCCTGCCGGGGCAGTTTGCCTGCTGGGATTTGGTTCGGCATCGGCTTTCAGGCTCCGTTTTTGCCGGGCTGACTGCGGCGG
>CAZRFG010000112.1:0-6274 GCA_964599205.1 uncultured Victivallaceae bacterium | reverse complement strand
GAGAATATCCTCGACATCCTCGCCGTTCATCTCGCGCAAACGCGGCTGGAGCATCAGAATCCGTTTGGCCGAGTCGGTCATGCAATGCATCATGTTCTGGGGCTGAAAAAGGGTGTCGAGCACCGCGTCGATCCGCGGCGACGAGTGCTTGAGCGGCCAGAGCCCGCCCCGCGGACTCTCCGCGGCGGCTTCGATGAAGGGCAGCGCCAGCGTCGCCAGCGCCAGTGAAATGCTGTTGCGGTACAGGCCTTCGTCGATCCGGTAGTTGCGCTCGGTCAGGAGCTCAACGGCGTAACGTCCCTCGGGGGCGTTCCATTTGGCGTCCAGCTCGGGCAGGAAGTAGCGCAGGAAACCGAAATCGTGGAAGGCGTGCAAATGGCGGTCGCCATAGGCGGAGCTCAGCACCTTCTCCAGTTCCAGCGACAGCCGCGACGGCGCGGCGTGGCGGATCAGCGGCAGCGAGGCGAAAAGCGCGTTCTCGGTCTCGGCGTCGAGGGTGAAGTCGTACTGTCCGACCAATTTGAGCGCCCGCAGCATCCGCACCGGGTCCTCCTCAAAGCGCAGCACCGGGTTGCCGATGGCGCGTACGATGCCGTTCTCGATGTCTTCGCGCCCCTTGCCGGTGAAGTCGAGCAATTCGGAGCGGACCGGGTCGAAAAAGAGGGCGTTGATGGTGAAGTCGCGCCGCCGGGCGTCTTCCTCGGCGGTGCCGTAATCGTTGTCGGAGAGAATCATGTGCTCCGGCAGCGCTTCCCGGGATTTGCCGCCCTTGAGCTGGTCCGGCGCGCGGCGGAAGGTGCTGATTTCGATGATTTCCTTGCGCAAATGCAGGTGCGCCAGCCGGAAGCGTTTGCCGATGATCCGGACGCTGCGGCGGCCGAAGACGTTGCGCACTTCCTCCGGGGTGGCGGCGGTGGTGAGATCGTAGTCCTTGGGCCGGCGACCGAGCAGGAGGTCGCGGATGGCGCCGCCGACGATGTAACTTTCAAAACCGGCTTCCTGTAACGTGGCGACGATGTCTCGGATATGCTCCTCGACCGGGAGAAGATGTTTCATTTTCGACTATATTTCCCGTTGGATCACCGTATCGGTGAAGTCCAAATCCGGATCGCGATACGGGTAATCGGCGTTGTAGTGGAGCCCCCGACTTTCGTGGCGGCTGAGAGCGCTGTCGATGATCAGCTCGGCGACGGTGGCGATGTTGCGCAGCTCGATCAAATCGGCGGTGACGATAAAGTCCCAATAGTATTTCTCGATCTCCTTGCGGATCAGCTTGATCCGGGCTTTGGCCCGTTCCAGGCGTTTGTTGGTCCGGTAAATCCCGACGTAGTCCCACATGAAGCGGCGGATTTCGTCCCAGTTGTGGGAGATCACCACCAGCTCGTCGGAGTTGATCGCGTTGCCGGAAACCCAGCTCGGAGCGGCTTCGGGGCCGACCCGCAAGGTGGAGAGGTGGGCGAATTTGCCTTCGATATCCCGCGCCGAAGCCTTGCCGACCACCAGCGCTTCGAGCAGGCTGTTGCTGGCCAGGCGGTTGGCGCCGTGGAGCCCGGTACAGGCGGCTTCGCCGACCGCGTAAAGACCGGTGATGCCGGTCCAGCCGTGGATGTCGGTCTTGATCCCGCCGCAGAGAAAATGTTCGGCCGGAACCACCGGGATCGGGTCTTTGGCGATATTGATCCCGGCGTTGAGGCAGCGTTCAAAAATATTCGGAAAACGGAGCCGCAACTTTTCCTCGCTGAGGTGGGTGATGTCCAAATACACGCACTCTTCGCCGCTGCGTTTCATTTCGTTGTCGATCGCCCGGGCGACCACGTCGCGGGGGGCGAGGCTCTTCATCGGGTGGTATTTGTCCATGAACTCGACCAGTTCGCCCTGGGCGTTGCGGCACTTCAGCACCGCGCCTTCGCCGCGCAGCGCTTCGCTGATCAGGAACGAGCGCTCGGTGGGGTGGTAGAGGATGGTCGGGTGAAACTGGATGAATTCCATATTGGCGATTTTCGCCCCGGCGCGGTAGCTCATCGCCACTCCCGAGCCGCAGGCGACGTCGGGATTGCTGGTGTACAAATAGACTTTGCCGATGCCGCCGCAGGCGATGGTGGTGCTGATGCCGAGGAAGGTTTTGATCTGGCCGCTCCGGCTGTCGAGGGCGTAAACCCCGCAGCAGCGGTTTTCGCCGGGAATGCCGGTCCGTCCGGTGATGATCAAATCGATCGCGGTATGGTATTCAAAGACATGGATATTCGGTTTTTCGGCGCAGGCGGCGACCAGCGCCCGCTCGATTTCCGCCCCGGTGATGTCGCCGGCATGGAGAATCCGGCGCTTGAGGTGGCCGCCTTCGCGACCGAGGTCGTAGTCGTCCTGACCCTTGGTATGGCCGAGCTCGCCGCGGGTGGTGAAACGGGTGCCGATTTCGATCAATTCGCGAACCGCTTCGGGGCCGGCCTCGACAATTGCGCGGACCGCTTTTTCGTCGCAGAGTCTGCCGCCGGCGTTCAGGGTATCCTCGACGTGGTCGTCGAAACTGTCGCCGATGTCGGTGACGCAGGCGATGCCGCCCTGGGCGAGCGCGGTGTTGCATTCGTCGATTTTGCGTTTGGTGATCACCGCGACCTGGCGGCCGCTCTCGGCCAGACGCAGCGCGGAACTCAGGCCGGCCAGGCCGCTGCCGACGATGATATGGTCGAATTCGATTTTTTCATTGCTTTTCATTTGCTTTGCCCGTTGACACACACATGGAAATGTAGTAAATTACACCTGATTAGCAGTTTTTTCAATGAAAGAAGAGAGATGTTTTCAAGTCTTTTTCGACAAACTGATCGCTCTGAAGGTGAAATGTCGCCGAATGAGGTCCGCCGGATTGGAATTCGGCCGGTGTTGATCCGGTCGCTGGCGGCGGTCGCCGGGGGGCTGATGTACGCGGCGGCGCTGCCGCCGGTCAATATTTCGGTTTTCGGCGCGCTGGCGCTGGTGCCGCTGATTCTGATCGCGCTCGACCGGCGGCCCGGCGGGGCGGCGTTTTACGGTTTTTTGTGGGCGCTGGCGTGGGCGCTGCCGTCATTCTGGTTTCTGCGCGAAATCGATCCGGCGGTGCCCTATCTGATGGCGCCGGTGCTGGCGCTCTGGCCGCTGGTGTGGAGCGCCTCAATCCCGCTCCTCTGGCGGTATCTTGCCTGTCCCGCCCGAGTCCGCGCGGCCGGAGCCGAAGCGGTCGCCGAAGCGGCGAAAAAGATTCCCGGCTGGAAACTTCTGGTCATCGCGGCGGTGCTGGCGGCATGGTGGATCGTCCTTGAGTTCACCCGTTCGACCATGCTGCCGTGGAACAATCTCTCGACCACGATGTGGAAAAACGATAAATTGTTTTTCCTCGCCTCCTACGCCGGGCAGTATGCGACCGGATTCTTCCTCGCTTTTTTCAGCGCCGCGCTTGCCTTCGGCATCCGCTTCCGTCAGGCGGACCGGCGGATCCGGGCGCTCCCGGCCTTGCTGGTGCTGGGAATGCTCTGGGGTCTTGCGGTGATCGCCGCCGAAGTCCGCACCCGCGAGCTGGCGAAAGTCGAGACCTTCAAAGTTTCGATCGCGGCGATCCAGGGCGACATCTCGCAGCGGCGCAACGCCGATTCACGCGAGGCCGAGGAGGCGCTCGACATTTACCTCGACCTCACCCGCAATCTGCAGTTCGTCCATCCCCCGGCGCTGATTGTCTGGCCGGAGACCGCGGTGCCCTACGCGCTCAAGGGAAACCACCCGGTGAGCGAGAAATTCCGCCGCGGCGTCCGCGAAATCCTCGAGACCAAAAAAGTTCCGATGCTGATCGGCTCGATCGACTTCCGGCTGCTCCCGAAGGGCGCGCGCGACTCCTACGGCGTCACCAACAGCGCGCTTTTGCTCACTCCCGGCCCGGTTGAAGCGGGACGCTATGACAAAATCCACCGGGTCCCCTTCGGCGAATACATTCCGTTCCGCTCCTTTCTGCCCGCCTTTTTCGTCCGGGCGATCGACATGAACCGCGACCTTTTCGCGGGTAGCGACTACGCGCCGCTGGCCATCGCGCCCGGAGTGCGGGCCGGAATCGCGATCTGCTTTGAGAGCGTTTTCCCCTATATCGCCCGCGAAGAGGCGCGACGGGGGGCGAATATGCTTTTGGTGATTTCCAACGACGCTTGGTATCCGACCAGTTCCGAGCCAGAGCAACACCTCGCCAACGCCCGGCTGCGGGCGCTCGAAACCGGGCTCCCGGTGCTTCGCTGCGGCAACAACGGGGGAACGCTGGTGATCACTCCGACCGGCCGGATCGCCGAAGTGCTGCCGACGCCGGGGGAGGGGCCGGACCACCTCCGCCGCGGCCGCGCTTCGGGCGTGCTCACGATCGAGGTGCCCAAGTCGCCTCCGATGACCTTTTACACCCGGCACGGCGAGTGGCTGATCGTGCTCGCAAGTCTCGTTGTATTGACCGCCTTTGCCTGGGCGATCGCCAGTTTTGTGACCGAAAAGAAACTCATCATCCGGGAGGACTGAACTTTATGGAAAACCGTCCGCTGTGGGCGCCCTGGCGCATCGAATTCATCCGGGGGCCAAAGGAAAAGCGCTGCTTTCTCTGCGGCAACGAAACGCCGTCCGACACCCCCGAGGAGGAGCTGATCGTCTTTCGCGGCCAAAGCGCGTTTGTGATCCTCAACCGCTATCCCTACAACTCCGGGCATCTGTTGATTTCGCCCTACCGCCACATCGACCGGCTGCATAAACTCGAACCGGCGGAGCGATCCGAACTGATGGAGCTTGCCGCCCGGGCCGAAGTGGTGCTGGGAAAAATCATGAAGCCCGCCGCCTTCAACGTCGGCTTCAACCTCGGCGCCGCCGCCGGGGCGGGGGTGGAGGAGCATTTGCACATGCACGTGGTGCCGCGCTGGGTCGGCGACACCAACTTCATGCCGGTGATCAGCGACACCCGGTGCGTGCCGGAAGCACTGGTCGACACCGCCAAACTGATCCGCGAAAGTTGGTGCTGACATGAAAATCGGGATGGACTGTTACAACTGCATCCTCGGCCAGATCCCGACCATGGCCAAGCTCGCTTCGGAGTCGGAAAGTGAACAGCGCCGGATGGTCCGCCGGTTGCTCCGCATCCTCACCGAGGCCGATGACGAAACCAGTCCGCCGGAAGTGGCGTCGGCCTTTTACCGCGAAGTCCGGAGCGCTTCCGGGGTCAGCGATTTCTTCCGCCGCGAAAAAGATGAATCGACAAAAATCGCGCTGTCGCTGTTGCCCGCGCTGGAAAAACTGGTGGCGGAGTCGGAGGATCCCTTTGAGAGCGCGCTCCGCCTCGCGATCGGCGGCAACATCATCGACTACGGCGCGACTCCCGACTTCTCGATGGAGGGGCTGGAGGAGCGGATTCACGAAGTGCTCGAGCACGCGATCGATTACGAGGCGATGGAGCGTTTGCGTTACGAAATGGACCGTGCCGGCTCGATTTTTTACGTGCTCGACAACTGCGGCGAAGCGGTGCTCGACCGGCTGCTGATCGCCCGTTACGCGCCCAAAATCACCCTCGGCGTCCGCGGCGAAGCGGTGCTCAACGACATCACCCGGCGCGAGATTCCGATGTCCGGCTTGAGCGGTTTCCCGCTCTACGACACCGGCGATATGGCCCCCGGGGTGTCGCTCCGGCGAAGCGACGAGGAGTTTCTCGCCGCGATGCGCCGCGCCGACTTGGTTGTCGCCAAGGGGCAGGGGAATTTCGAGACCCTGACCGACTACGAACGCCCGATCGCTTTTCTGCTCAGGATCAAGTGCGGGGTAATCGCCCGCATCCTCGACGACGAGCTTTTTTCACTCCAGATCCAGCTTCGCAATCTCTAAAAAGCCCGGTAGATCAGCACCGGCGAGCTGCCGGAGAATTCGAGCCGGAAGGTGGTTCCGGTCGCTTCATTGAGGGCGGCCTGCCACCATGTTCGGAGTTGCAACTTCCGCAACGGATATTTGAGGCCGCCGGAACTGATCGCCATCGCCGGATCGAAGCTGAAGAGCGAAATCTGCTGCCCCGGCCGGGCGGCGAATTCCCCCGAAGCAAGCGCGACCGCGAAGTCGCCGCAGTCGGTCACCATGGCGATCTCCGGCGCCGCCTTGGCGAAGTCGGCGAGGAGCGCGATGTTGCCCAGCGTATGGTCTTCGCGGAGGCCGGTGCCGCCGAGGATGGTTAAATTCCGCAGCCGGTTGCGGCTGCGGCAGAATTCGAAGGCCTTGGCGAGATCGTTGCTCTCCTGGTCGGGAT